>JAGVLI010000702.1 GCA_020054355.1 Planctomycetales bacterium
GCCAGATGTCCTCGGCGTCGTGCTCGACCCAGCCCGGCTGCGGATAGTGCTGGGGGAATTCCTGGCCGGCGCTGCCCAACGGCTGGCCGGTCGCGGCGTACACCACGGCACGGGAGCTGGTGGTTCCCTGGTCGATGGCCAGCAGGCAAGTTGGCGGCATGGCAAGCTCCTGGAAGTTCGCGATTGGCCTGAATTGTGACCGGCCAGCAACCCGCTGGCAATCGGGAAAGCAATTGCCGCGACGAAGCACTGTTGTCGCCGCTGGGAAAGTGATATAATTCGCCAGGAAGAGCGGGCGAAAGCTCACCCGGAACAAGGGTTAAGGCGTTCCGCCAATTGGCGGTGGTCGCCCAGGCCGAACCCTTTCAGGATGATTTGGCCATGCAAAGGCAGTGTCCCCGGTGCAAGAGTCCGCTGGGCGACGATTCCCAGTGTGCCGAATGCGGTTACACGCCTGGCGCGAAACCGGCCAAGCGCGGCAAGGCGCGCGCCGGCGGTTCCCACTCGAAATGGCAGCAGACCAGTTGGGGCAAAATCGTCATCGGCTTGCTCCTGGCCATCGGGATTTACTACGGCCTGCTCCAGCTGGCGTCGGCCGTGCTGCTGGCCGCACACGATCCCCAGGGCCGGCAGGACTGGCTGAATTCATTCAACGGTTTGATCCTCAAGCAAGTGCTGCAAGCCGGCAGCCTGCTGGTCGGCGGCATGATGGCCGGCGCCGGCCAGAAGCGCGGCATCCTCTTCGGCAGCATCGTCGGCGTCTACAACGCCGTTATCTTCCTGATCCTCGAAGCTGTTTTCCTGAATGACAAGTTGAACAGGGACCTGTTGCTGGCCTTGCTGGTCCTGGTCGGCCTGCAGATCGCCTTCGGCACGGTGGGCGGCTACCTCGGCCAGCTGATCTGGAAGCCGATCCAGACCGTGGCGGTGCTGTCTCCGCACGATTCACCCTCGCCCGCCGACCGCTTTGCCCTGCCCCCGAAGCCGCCCAAACCCTCGCAGTTCGCCGGGCCGGTCAACTGGGTCCGGGTCATTCCCGGCGGCGTCGTGGCTGTTTCCGGTACCCTGTTCGCCAATACCCTTTTCAGGATGCTGGAAGCGGCGACCGAGTCCACGCCGGAAACCAGATTCCAGGCGCAATTCCTGACCTGGGAAATCTCGGTGCTGGCCATGCTGCTGGGCGGCGGCATCGCCGGTTCCAATTCCAACAACGGCATGAAGCAGGGCATCGCCGTCGGCGTCATCGCCAGCCTGATCCTCATCTTTGTCATCTTCTTCCGCGGCGAAAGCTCCTCGACTTCCACGCCGCTCTGGATTTTCAAGGCCATGGGACTGGACCAGGCCGTGCTGCTGCAACGCATCATCTACACGGTATTGTCGGTGATGCCCCTGGCCTTGGCCGGCGGGTGGTTCGGCAGCCAGCTCATGCCGCCGATCATCGTGCCCAAGGGCAAGCGCCTGCTTTCCTCCGGCATGGCCTGATTCCCGGCGTAGGTCAGGCTTTCCAGCCTGACACTCCGCAGCTTGTCAGGCTGGAAAGCCTGACCTACAAGTCTCGCGCAGTTGCTCGCTGCCACTTCCCATGCTATTTTTCTGTAACGCTTCCCGTTCAAAGGTTAAGATTCGATTAAAACCGCCGTTCGCGCAGCGCTCGGCGAGTTGATTTCCGAAATCCGCGACACGAAGCGGTTTGCCTTGTCGCCCGGCAATACCTCGCCGCATCAGCCACCCCGGCAGCCCCGCTGCCGTGTCCTGCCAGGAGACCGTTCATGAAAAAGCTTCCAGTGCTGGCGTGCGTCGCTCTGTTCTTCGCCGCCGCCGTTTCGCAAGCCTATGTGGAAATTCCCTACTCCCTCGGACAGATCGTCAAGGAATCGTCCACCATCGTCCTCGTCGAAGTGACCAAGGTGGACAAGACCAAGAACCTGATCATTTTCAAGAAGCTGGAAGACGTCAAAGGCAAGCACAACGCCGAGGTGGTCAAGCACAACATCGGCAAGGGCGGCTTCCACCCACGCGAATGGCAGAACATCATGAACTGGGCGGAAGAGGGCAAGAAGGCCGTCTTCTTCTACCAGGGCGGCGCCAGCGAGACCTGCATCGGCAACTACTGGTATCAGGCCTACCAGCAGGGCGAATGGTGGGGCATGTCGCACGCCGAGCCGTTCCTGCTGCGGTCCTACTGCGGCAACCCGGAGAAGCTCGCCGCCGCCTGCAAGGCCATCGCCAAGGGCGAGGAAGTGATCGTCCCCTGCATGCAGGACGGCAACAAGGAACTGCTGCACCAGCGCAAGGCGAAGATCCAGCTGTTCAAGGCCAGCCTGAAGCGCGGCAACTACGACGCCAAACGCGACTTCGTGGCCTTCGGCACCGGCGACGACGCCGACCTCGACATTCCCGAATTCAAGACCACCGTCCTCCTGCCGGAAAGCTCACCCGACTGGCGCTTCACGCCGGCGACCGAGGCCGCGACCAAGGGCAACAGCTGGACCAAGGTCGATTTCGACGATAGCACTTGGCGCAAGGGCAAAGCGCCCATCGGCTACGGCGAGGAGGAAATCGGCAAACGGCAAGGCACGACCGTCGCCGAGAAGGGCGCGAACTTCCTGTTCCGCCGCGTGGTCGAAGTCCCCAAGGACGCCCTGGACCAGAAGGGCGTGCAGTTACGATTGAACATTGCCAGCGACGACTGCGCCGACGTTTACCTCAATGGCGAACAGGTGCTGAAGGAACAGGGGACCGATCACGAGTTCGCTTACTGGAACAGCGAAATCGAGCTGAAAGCCAACCAGCTGAAGCCGGGCAAGAACCTGATCGCCGCCATCGTCTACAACAAGCCGTCCAGCTCGGACCTGTACTTCGACGCCGAACTGGCCGCCCAGGTGCCGGTGCCCAAGAAGGAGAAGCCGAAGCCCGATCCCAAGGCCGTCGTGCAGAACACGGCTGACCCCGCGAAGCCGCAAGTCAAGGCGGAAGACAAGCCGCCGACTGGCTTGACCGTGGACAAGGCCAAGAAGAGCGTGACCATCGATTGCGCTATTGCCCCGCGCAAGCTGCCCAACCTCGACAAGATTTTCCCCATCGAGGTCATCGCGTGCTACCCCGCGCCGAAGGGCCAGAAGGCGCACGAAACGATCGTGACCTTCAGCGGCTGCAAGCCGACCCACGTCCACAAAGCGCTGGAGGAAGTCGGCCTGAAGCCGGGCAAGCCGGCCAAGGGCGAAGGCCAGCAGGCGACCGGCCCGGAAGTGACCGTCTCGCTGGAATTCACCGGCAGCGACGGCAAGACCCAGAAGGTGCCGATCGAGAAGCTGCTCGTCGATACCAAGAGCGGCAAGCCGTTGCCGGCGCTGAAGTGGCACTTCACCGGCTCGGCCATGAAGAATCCCGACCCGGAAAAGGACGACAAGGTTTACGGCGCGGACCTGACCGGCACGCTGATCGCCGTTTTCCCGGTCACCGACGACACCGTGCTCCAGACCCACTTGACCATGAAGGAAGAATCGCAGATCAAGCTGGAGATCGCGCCGAACATCCTGCCCAAGGAAGGCTCGGCCGCCAAGCTGATTATCGAAGCGAAGTAACGGTGCCGGCAGTGCCGCTTGCGCTTTGCAAGTAAACAACCCGTGAGCCGGCCAGCGAGAGGGGCCTGCTCACCTGGCCCCTCTCTCCCATCACGGAGAGAGGGGCCGCCGAAACCGCGATCCCTTCTCTGGGCGCGGGGCGAGGGCCAAGGCGAGGAGCGTAACCGGGGGGTGGCTCCTCACCCGAAGCCCTCTCCCCGTGCCGAGAGAAGGGCTTTTCGTTTACGTCAGCGCCGCTTTTTTTCCTTCTTGAGTCTTTTCCCTCGATTCCCCACTTTTTCACTTCGACTTGTCCGGCCGTGCCAGCCGCGCCGAAAAGTTCAAGCCTGCGGCTCGTGCATCCGATTCCAACTAAGAAGGATCGACCGCCTGTAGCGGCCTGGCCGGCGCAAGGAAGTGCCGGCGGTCCGCCCTGCCTGGACGGGGGATGCAATCATGCTGAAGCGGTGGATAGGCTTGGCGCTGATCGCCGGTTGTCTGTGCGAACCGGCTGCCGTCCTGGCCCAGAAATGGTCCTGCGGGGAGATGGGACCGGGAACGCCGGGACCGCTGGCGCCCCAGAATGCGCCCCCAGGGCCAGGCCAGGACCTCAGCTTGCCGGGCAATATCGGCAACGCCTGGTGCGAGCCGGAACCGCCGCCTTGCACGCCGTGCGAGCTCTATCTGTTCCTGGGC
>JAGVLI010000626.1 GCA_020054355.1 Planctomycetales bacterium
CGACGAGAAGCAGCTGGAATCCGAACGACTGGGTTCGCTCTTGGGCGTGGCGCGCGGCTCCGACCGGCCGCCCCGCCTGGTGTTGCTGCACTGGCAAGGCGCGGAGAAACCGACACGTCTCGGCTACGTCGGCAAGGGGGTGACGTTCGACAGCGGCGGCTTGTCGCTCAAGACCAACGAGCAGATGCTCGACATGAAGTGCGACATGGCTGGCGCTGCCGCCGTGCTGGCATCGATCCTGGCCATCGCCGAGCTGCGCTTGCCGGTCGATGTGCTGGGCATCCTGGCGCTGGTGGAGAACATGCCCAGCGGCCATGCGCTGAAGCTGGGCGATGTGCTGAAAGCGAGAAACGGCGTCACCATCGAAGTGCTGAACACCGACGCCGAAGGCCGGCTGATCCTGGCGGACGCCCTGGCTTATGCCGTGGACCTGCGGGCGACGCACCTGGTCGATCTGGCCACCCTGACCGGCGCGTGCATGGTCGCTCTCGGAGAACATGTCGTCGGCCTGATGGGCAACAACGACGCCTGGAGCCAAAAGGTGCAAAACGCCGCCCAGCGCGCCGGCGAGCGGATGTGGCCCTTGCCGATGTGGCCGCTCTACAACGACCTCATCAAGAGCGAAGTGGCGGACATCAAGAACGTGTCGGGGAAGCGCTATGGCGGCGCGATCGTCGGCGCGAAGTTTTTGGAGCGCTTCGTCGGCACCACGCCGTGGGTCCACCTCGACATCGCGGGTCCGGCCTGGGCGGAACATGCCAGCCCGATTCGCGACGCCGGCGGTACCGGCTGCATGGTGCGGACGCTGGTGGAACTGGCAACGCAGCCCACATCATAATCGGCTATACTTCAGTGTAATCGTGGTTGTCTTCTCGCGCCCGCAAGGTAAGTGAGCCGACCTATCGCGGACATTGAAAATCGAGCCTGCTTTGCAACACGCCGGTAAAGCATCATGATCCAAGCCAAGGTCATTCAATCATGGCGGCGACTCCTTTTCAGATACGGCTGGATTGTACTACCCTTCGTACTATGCACCGGCCTGTTGGATGCTTGGAATGGCGGTCGGCGACCAGCCCGCCCCCTTGGATTTCAGAAGACCATCCTCAGCGCCGAAAATGAATCGATCACCCTAACAGTATGGTCGGCGGAGAGAATCCTGAAATTCCCGTTCTTTGACGGCAGTAGCGCCTACGTCCACTATGGGGAATCCAAGCTCCTCATTCATGACGGCAGTTTTGGCTATGCTGTCGGAGGCATTCTGGTGTCTCCAGACCAGACTCAGGTGATTGTCGAGCGCAATTTCGAGGGCGGTCTGACAAGTGGCTTGCTCATTGATCTCCGTACCCGAAAGGCTCGAGAATGGTCGCTGTTTTCCAATAATCCGGTTGTGACCGGATGGACACGACATCGGTGGCACACACGTTTCGAGACGTTAGACCGTGGACAACTACATGAGCAACTACGATCAGGTGTGCTGGAAGACACGAAGACTGCGGTGGCTGAATTGCGGGTTCGCGGATTTCAGGAAATGGACTGGCCGAACTTCGCACGGGTCTTCGCCGATGCTCAATTGCCCTTGGATTGCCGCCGCCAAGTTCGATGGTCGCTAGTTCATGACCGCCCGACCCAAGTCCTGCCAGAAATCGTCACAAGCACTTGCGGTTTGGTAGGCGGCCTGTCCGGCCAAGGCCCTTTGCTTGCGGCTTCGACGCTTTTTCCAAGCCGAACTGAAGTCCATTCCTTGGAAACTATCGCGTTGGTGGCCACGGTTCTGGACGATCAAAATCCTGACGCGCAATTATCGGCGGCGTGGGCGCTTGGCGAGATTGCCCCAGATGCGCCTGCCAAAGTTGACTTTTCCTGGCACCACGGCGGGAGGAGTTTATTCTGGGCGAAGCATCGGGAGTACGTGCCGTTGTTCCAAGCCTGGTGGAAGGACCGACAGGAGCGCAAATAACCGGGGTACCGCTGAGCTACAGGAGGAAGCATCAACGCTCCGACATATACCGTCGATGTCGCGTATCATGGCTTCCTCTTTTCGCAATGTGTGGCTTGGCGAAAACGCTTCCGCGAAGCGTCGCGAATCAGGCTCAATCTTCAACTCCGCGCCAGCTGCATGAACCGTTCCCGCAATTGCCGGGTGATCGGTCCCACCTTGCCGTTGCCGATGGGTCGGCCGTCGCATTTCACCACCGCGATGACTTCCGCCGCTGTGCCGGTCAAGAAGCACTCGTCGGCCGCATAGACGTCGTGGCGCGTCAGGCTCTGCTCCTTGACCGGGATGCTCGCTTGCTTGGCCAGTTCCATCACCGCGTTGCGGGTGATCCCTTCGAGGATGCCTGCATCAATGGGCGGAGTTTGCAGCACGCCGCGCTTCACGATGAAGACGTTGTCGCCGGTGCATTCGCTGACTTCGCCCTTGTGGTTCAGCATCAGCGCTTCCTGGCAGCCGGCGCGGATGCCTTCCATCTTGGCGAGGATGTTGTTCAGGTAGTTCAGCGACTTGATGCGCGGATTGGTCGCGTTCGGGTGATTGCGGATCGTCGCCGCCGTCACGATCTCCAGCCCGTTCTCGTAGAGTTCGGCCGGGTACATCGTGATGTCATCGACGATAATGATGGTCTGCGGATCGCTGGTCTTGCGCGGATCGAGGCCGAGCGTGCCGGCGCCGCGGGTGACGATCAGCCGGATGTAGCCGTCGATCTTGTTGTTGGCCTTCACGGTGTCCAGCACGGACTCGACCATCTGCTCCCGGCTCATCGGGATTTCCAGGCCGATGTGCCGGGCGCTGTCCCAGAGACGGTCCACGTGCTCCTTCAGACGGAAGACCTTGCCGCTGTAAACCCGGATGCCCTCGAACACCCCATCGCCGTAGAGCAGGCCGTGATCGTAAACGCTGATCTTGGCCTCGGGCTTGTCGTACAGCTTGCCGTTGATGAAGACCTTCGGGGTGTGCGCCATGGCTGCTACTCCAGGCCGGCGGCTTGCATGCCTGCGGGTTGCGGTTGTTCGACCCGGCCATGCACCAGCCGCACGATGCGGTCGGTCTCGCCGACGATGTCGAGGTTGTGAGTAACCATGATGATAGTCAGCCCATCTTGCCGGTTCAAGTCGCG
>JAGVLI010000765.1 GCA_020054355.1 Planctomycetales bacterium
AGCGCTGCGTCCCCAGCGCTCGCCTTCGGCTCGCGGCTAAACGTCTGTCAACAAGCCCGTGGGCGCAACCCACGGGCTTGTGTTGCTTTTGGCGCTGACCTACACTAACTAGTTGGACCATCAGCACACGCGCGCGGTAAAGATATGACCGAGAGCTTCTGGCAGGAGATGGGCGGTACGCTCTTCGAGGAAGCTGGCGACGCGCTGTTTCTCTTCGATCCCGACTCCGAGCAAGTCCACGACGTCAACCCGATGGCCCAGCGCCTCAGCGGCTACAACCGCCGCGAGCTGCTGGAGCTGAAAATCACGCAGATCATCCGGTCGGACGTCGAAGGCGGCCTGCAGCGCATGCGCCAGGCCTTTCGCCGTACCGGCCTGTTTCACTCCCAAGAAGGCTTCTGGCTGCGCAACAAGGGCAACACTCCTTGGGTGCCGGTCAACCTGACGATCACCCGCCTGCACGCCCGGCCGAAAATCCTCGGCTTGATCACGGCGCGCGACATCACCGAGCAGCGCGAGGCCCAGCTCCGCTTGCAGGAATCCGAGCAGCGCTATCGCACGCTCTTCGACACCTCGATGCAGGGCATCGTCATCCACCAGGACGATGTGATCCGCTTCTGCAATCCCGCGCTGGCCAGCATGTTCGGCTACGACGGCTGCGACGAGCTGCTCGGCAAGAACCTGTGGGAAACGTTGATCGCTCCGGAGGAATGGCCGGCGCTGAAAGCGCGCACCGACAGCTTTTACCGGGGCGAGAAGCAGCCCATTCACCCCGGCTGGCAGGGCATCCGCATGGACGGCAACCCCATCTGGATTCAGGCCACGGCCAGCGTCATCAGCTGGGAAGGCCGCCCCGCCATCTGCGCTTTTTTTCTCGACATCACCGAACGCAAACAGGCGGAAGAAGCGTTGCGCGAGAGCGAGTCGCGGCATCGCTTGCTGCTGGAGCAGGTGCCGGCCATCGTCTGGAGCACCGATGCCGACCTCCGCATCGTCTCCAGCGTCGGCGCTGGACTGGTGACCATCGGCGAGGCGCCCAATCAAAATGTCGGCCGACTCTTGACCGATATTCTGGGGAACGATCCCGAGTTCGTTCCGCTGGCGGCGCATCGCCGGGCACTGACCGGCGAAGCGGTCAACTATCAGACCGACTGGGTCGGGCGTTACTGGCACACCCACCTCGAACCGCTGCGCGATGAGGCCCAGCAGGTCGTCGGCGTCATCGGCGTCACCCTGGACATCACCGAACGCCACCAGGCCGAGCAAGCCTTGCGGGAAAGCCAGCGCGCGCTCGGCACGCTGATGAGCAACCTGCCCGGCATGGCCTACCGTTGCCGCAACGATCCGAACTGGACGATGGAGATTGTCAGCGAAGGCGTGGCAGCGCTGACCGGCTGCCGGCCCGAGGACCTGATCGACAACCGCCGGCTGGCCTACTCCGATCTGATCCACCCGGATGATCGGCAAGCGGTCTGGGACGAGGTCCAGGCGGGGCTGGCGAAGCGCGAACCCTTTCAGCTGTACTATCGCATCCGCACTGTCGCCGACGAGGAAAAATGGGTCTGGGAGCAGGGCCAGGGCATCTTCGCCGACGACGGCCAACTCACCGCCCTCGAAGGCTTCGTCACCGACATCACCGCGCGGCGCCAGGCCGAGGAGGGCCTGCGCGCCAGCGAAGCCAAGTATCGCTCGCTCATCGACAACCTGTCCCACAGCATCTTCCTGAAGGACCGCGACCTGCGCTTCCTGGCCGTCAATCCGCCGTTCTGCCGCAGTTTCGGCAAGTCCGCCGCCGAGCTGATCGGCAAGGACGATTTCGCCATCGCCCCGCCGCACCTGGCCGAAAAATACCGCGCCGACGACCGCCGCGTCATGCAGGACCGCCAGCGGCTGGACCTGGAGGAGCAGACGGTCATCAACGGCAAGCTCCGCACCGTGCAAACGGTCAAGACGCCGGTGCTGGACGCCAAGGGGCAGGCCATCGGCGTACTGGGCATCTTCTGGGACGTGACCGAGCAGCGCAACCTGGAAGCCCAGCTGCGCCAGGCGCACAAGATGGAAGCCGTGGGCCAGCTGGCGGGCGGCATCGCCCACGACTTTAACAACCTGCTCACCGGCATCCTCGGCAACCTGTCGCTGGCGTTGGCCGACTTGCCGGGCACCCATTCCTGCCGCGACTTGCTGAACAACGCCGAGCTGGCCGCGCTGCGCGCCGCCGAATTGACCCGCCAGTTGCTGGGGTTCTCCCGGCGCACCCCGCTGACGCCCCAGGCCGTCGATCTCAACGCGGTCATCGAGGAGACGCTGCGCCTGGTCCGCCGTACCTTCGATCCGCGCATCGAGGTCCGCTTGCAGCAGGCGGCGGACCTCTGGTCGATCCAGGCGGACCCCGGCCAGATGGGCCAGGTGCTGATGAATCTTTGCCTCAATGCCCGCGATGCCATGCCGACGGGCGGCACGCTGACCCTGGAGACGGCCAACGTCCGCCTCGACCCGCAGGCAGTCGCCAAATCGTTCGACGGCCGCACGGGCGACTTCGTCCGGCTGCGGGTCTGCGACACCGGCATCGGCATGACGCGCGAAATCCGCGAGCACATCTTCGAGCCGTTCTTCACCACCAAGGAGACCGGCAAGGGCACCGGCCTGGGGCTGGCGATGGTCTTCGGCATCGTCAAGGCCCATGCCGGCTGGATCGAGTGTCAGAGCGAGCTGGGGCGGGGCACCTCATTCGATGTCTATTTGCCCGGCTCGCCGCAGCTGGTCGCGCCGCCACCTTCATCCATTCCGGACGGCATTCGCGGCGGCACCGAAACCATCCTGCTGGCCGACGACGAGCAACTCGTCGGCAGACTGGGCGCCACCATCCTGCGCCGGCACGGCTATCGGGTGCTCAGCGCCGCCGACGGCCTGGAAGCCCTGGAAGTTTTCCGGCAGCAGCGCGGCGGGATCGACCTGGTCATCCTCGACCTGTCGATGCCGCGGTTGTCCGGGCAGGAGACGCTCAAGGAATTGCGGAAACTGAAGCCTTCGGTGAAGGTGCTGATCTCGTCGGGCTACTCCAGCGACGATGAACTGCGCGCGGTGGAACGGGAAGGCGTGATGGGCTTCGTCGCCAAGCCGTACCGTCCGGCCGAACTGGCGCGGCAAGTTCGCTTGGCCCTGGACTGGAACCAGACGCCGTCGTCGTCATAGCGCCCCGCCGCGCAAAGTAGCCCGCCGCTCCGCGGCGGAACGAGCGGCGCAGCCGCGAGTTGAAGCGCCGGCGGCTGAACATTCATCGCAACGGCAAATCACCTGGCCAGCTGGAACAACGGGCCGACGACGGTAAGCGGAGATGCTGCCTGTTCGTAATTCTGGCG
>JAGVLI010000968.1 GCA_020054355.1 Planctomycetales bacterium
CACGTCGGGCTGACGCCGCGACGCTCGCCCGAGGCTGCGCGCTGTCATTCGTGTTCCTCGCCTGAGGCAAGCCATTCATGCTCACTTTCTGGGGCCAGAAGCAATCTTTGTGCGATCGCGTCAACCGTCGCCAGTTCGTGCAGGTCGGCGGCCTGGGTCTCGCCGGGCTGTCACTGGCCGACCTGCTGCGCCTCCGGGCCAATGCGGGCAAAGCCGCAAGCGGCAAGTCGGTTATCATGGTCTGGCTGGGCGGCGGTCCCAGCCAGCTCGACACCTACGACCTGAAGCCGGATGCCCCGGCCGAGTTTCGCGGCGAGTTCAAGCCGATCCAGACCAAGGTGCCCGGCTTTGATCTCTGCGAACTGATGCCCTTGCAGGCGCAACTCGCCGACAGACTTTCCGTGGTGCGCAGCTTGCAATTTCCCGAACCGAACAACCACGACCGCAGCCTGAACTTCAGCGGCTTCTTCGATCCGCTGCGCCGACCGGCGTTTGGCTCCGTGGTCAGCAAGTTCCGCAGCGCTCCGGGAGACCGCTTGCCGCCCTACGTCAGCATGGTGGGCCGAAATAACGAGCAGCCATTCCTGGAGGAACCGCACTACGTCGGCGCAGCGCACAAGCCGTTTCGTCTGGAAAATAACGAAGCGAAAGGCTTCGGCCTGGTGCGCGGCATCACCCCTGCCCAGCTGGAAGACCGCCAGCAGCTGATGCAGACTTTCGACACGCTCCGCCGCGATCTCGACACGCGCGGCGAGCTGGCCGCCCTCGATACCTACCAGGCGCGTGCCCTGGACATGATCGCCTCGCCGAACGCGCTGGCCGCCTTCGATCTCGCCAAGGAACCCGTCAAGACGCGCGAGCGCTACGGGCGCAGCACGCCGTTCCAGGTCGGTGATTTGCGCGTGAACTGGGGAGCGGAAAAGCTGCTGCTGGCGCGGCGGCTCGTGGAAGCCGGCGTCTCGGTGGTGACCGTGCCCTTGGGCGAGTGGGACCATCATGGCCCTTCGACCAGCGGCGGCAACATCTTCGAGGTGCTGCGCATCTACCTGCCATTGCTGGACCGGGCGCTGTCCGCCCTGGTGACGGACCTGCACGAGCGAGGCATGGCAAAAGACGTAGCCGTGGTCGTCTGGGGCGAAATGGGCCGCGGTCCCCGGATCAACAAGTATCCCGGCCGCGATCACTGGTCTTCGTCGGCTTTCGCCCTGTTCGCGGGCGGCGGTCTGGAAATGGGCAAGGTGGTCGGCGCGACCGACCGCACCGGCTCGCGGCCGCAGACTCGCGCATACGGCCCACAGAACGTCCTGGCCACGCTGTATCGCCATCTCGGCATCGACCTCGGTGCAACTGTCCCCGATTTCAACGGCCGGCCCATGTATCTGCTCGACGACTGCGAGCCGATCGCCGAATTGATTTGATCGAGTAGGTCCGGCGTGCCGAGCCGGACCTGAAGCGCCCCAGTTACACTGCGCGCCGCACGGCATTGCAAAGTCCCGGTGCCGCTCGGCTCGCGGCACCTACCGGAAATGCGGCTGATCTTGCACAGGAGTGCTTCCCATGAAACGCTTGCTGCCGTGTGTGCTTTGCCTTGGCTTGGCCTGCACCGCATTGCTCGCAATCCCGAATGCCGGTCTCGCTGAAAATTGGCCGGGCTGGCGCGGCCCGACCGGCGTTGGCTTCACCGACGACAAGGAGTTGCCGCTAAAATGGGACGGCAAGTCCAAGGAGAACCTCCTCTGGAAAGCGCCGCTGAACGGCGTCGGCAATTCCAGCCCGGTCGTCTGGGGCGACCGCGTCTTCATCACCACCTCGACGAAGCAGACCAACCAGGAACAGGACGCCAAGATCATCCCGGAGCACCATGTCCTGTGCTTCCAGGCGGCCGACGGCAAGGAACTCTGGCGCACCTCCGTGCCTCCGGGGCAGCAGCCGATGGGCTATGCCATCTACGCGGTGCCGACTCCCGTGACCGACGGCAAGCTGATCTACTGCTGGTTCGGCTCGGCCGTCTTCGCCGCGCTGGATTTCGACGGCAAGATCGTCTGGCGTCAGGAACGGCCCGGCCCGTTCAAGCTGAATCCGGGCATTTGCAGCAGTCCGGTTCTCCATGAGGACACAGTCATCCTGCTGCTCGATCAGGCTGGCGGCGGGGCGTTCCTGCAAGGCATCGACAAGAAGACCGGCGCGGTGAAGTGGGAGAAGAAACGGCCCAAGGCGTCCTACTGCAACTCGACGACGATCCTCCTGACAGTGCAAGGCAAGCCGCAGCTCATCGTCTGCGGCTCCAACCTGATCGAGGGCCTGAATCCCGCCAACGGCGAAACCATCTGGTCCTGCGCCGGCGGCGCCTGGGGTTCATCTCCCGCCTACGGCTCGGGCTTGCTCTACATCGACCGGGGCACGACCGGACCCGGCCTGACGCTCGACGTCAGCGGCCAAGGGGACGTCTCAAAGACCCATGTGAAATGGATGGTGGAGAAGGTGGCCGCCGAGTATTCGTCGCCGGTCATCTGCGGCGACTACGTCTACCGGACCCAGAAGCCGGGCATCCTGCGCTGCTGGAAGCTCTCGACGGGTGAAGCCGTGTTCACCGAACGCCTGGAAGGGCTGCCGATCCTGGCCAGCCCCATCGCCACGGCCGACGGCCGGGTCTGGTTCCTCACGCCGGGCAGGAGTTATGTCATCAAGGCGGGACCGACGCTCGAAGTGCTGGCCAAGAACGACCTCGACGGCAACGGCAGCACCGGCGCCTCGCCGGCAGTGGCCAAGGGCCGCATCTTCCTGCGCGATAGCACGTCGCTCTACTGCATCGGCAAGCAGTGATCCCTCTGCTCACTCTCACTGAGCCAAGCCAGGTCACTTGGCTCAGTGAGGCGTTTTCCCGATGAATTGGCTCACTGAGCCAAGCCAACCAGCAGCCACCAGCTGGTCTTGCACGATCGCATGGCCAGTCGCCACAATCGCAGGTTCCCAATCCCGATTTTCACATCACTGATCGCAATTCGCGCACGGTCAATTCCGCTGCTGAAGTAATTCCCTTCCCCGTGAAAAATGCGCCGCGAGTTGCGTATACCTTGCGGAGTCGCCGGGCGCCGACTTCGCGTGGGGCCGGAGCGGAAGAGACTGGGCCGCGCCCGAATGCTTCGCCACTGGTGTTTCCCCAACCCCGTGGAGGATCGGAATCGACCGTTTCTTGTAGGTCAGGCTTTCCAGCCTGACTTGACGCGAGCGTCAGGCTGGAAAGCCTGACCTACACGGTCATTCATTCCCCATCGGCACTCAGCGGCAACCACCGAGGTTGCGTTGCTGCCGTGACACATCTGGTCGTCGTTTGCCACGGAATGGTCCCTGAGCGTTCGGGCCGGAAACCCTCCTGCCCGCATTGCTTCCCGAACACGCCAACAACCTGACAGCGTCTTCCGCCGCGCCGTCCGTCACCGGACGACGCACCGCGCAGCCGTTGCGC
>JAGVLI010000645.1 GCA_020054355.1 Planctomycetales bacterium
AGCGAAGGCAGCATCTACCAGCGGACCGATGGCACCTGGACGGCCAGCGTCAGCCTCGGCTATGACGACAACGGCAAACGCAAGCGGCGCGTCGTCTACGGGAACACGAAGAAGGAAGTGCAGGACAAACTTCTGAAGCTGCAAAGCACCGTGGCCAACGGCAACCTGCCAGAAGCCCACAAGGTTACGCTGACGCAGTTCCTGACGACGTGGCTGGAAGACTTGAATGCGCGATCGGCAATCAAGCCGACGACGGCGGCGCGCTACGATCAGCTCATTCGCCTGCACGTCGTTCCCCACCTGGGGAGCCTGGCCGTCGCCAAGCTGGCCCCTTACCACATCGAACGGCTGTACGCTGAGATGGCCAGGGCCGACGATTCGGATGACACGCGCTACAAGGCGGGCGTCATGCTCGGTACGGCGTTGCGGCAAGCTGCCCGGCGGAAGCTGCTTCCGAGCAACCCCGTCCGGGAAGTCGAGAAGCCCAAACCGACGCGCGAGGAAATCATGCCGCTCGATGGCAGCCAGGCGGCTCGCTTCCTGGAAGCATCAACGACGGAACGGCTATACGCCTTGTACGTTCTCGCCCTCGACAGCGGCATGAGGCAAGGTGAACTGTTCGGGTTGCAGTGGGAAGACATCGACTGGGATCGCGGCACGGTCCAGGTCCGGCATAGCCTGGAAGAACTGAAGGGCAAACTGCGGCTGAAGGACGTGAAGACGAAGAAGGGCCGGCGGCGGATTCAGCTGGCACCGTCCACGGTGACAGAGTTGCACGAGCATCGCAAACGGATGGTCGCCGAGGGCAACGGTGCCGGGCCGGTCTTCTGCGACCATCAGGCCAGTTGGCTCCGCAAGTCGAACGTGGTTCGGCGGTCCTTTCAGAAAGTCCTCGAACGGGTGAACGAAAAAGCGGAAGCGGACGCCGCGAAGCAAGGGACCGAACCGGCCCTGCTCCCCGACATCCGCTTCCACGATTTGCGGCACACCTGCGCCAGCCTGTTGCTCCTGGCCAACGTCAACCCCAAGGTCGTCAGCGAACGGCTTGGCCATGCCAAGATCAGCACGACGTTGGACATCTACTCCCACCTGCTGCCCACCATGCAGGACGGCGCGGCCGCCCACATGGAGGCGTTATTGCACGGCAAGAAGGCGGCGAAATAATTGAGATTGGCTACACAATGGCTACATTTCTGAATCTGGAATCGACGTAAGTCTAGTACGCCCGGCAGGATTTGAACCTGCGACCTACGGTTTAGGAAACCGCCGCTCTATCCCCTGAGCTACGGGCGCTCTCGTCATTGACCTCTTTCCAGTCAAGGACTTACAATTCCTGAGTTGTCGCTGGCACTAAGTTCTGGCACGAAAACTCAGGAACGCTGCAAGCGAACCGGATGCCAGTGTCGGTCCCCTTCTGCTTCCACCTTACCGAACGGGCACAGCCTTGGCAACCAAGGGAACGGGCCGGCGGGCCGGCAGTCGCAACAAGGGCTCGTGGTTCCGAAAGCGGCGGGGGTGGTTCACCAGCGAGGGCACCGGAAAACGTCCTCTCCCGCTGCGGGACGGCAACGGCGGCCATCTCAAAGACCCCCCAGGCACCCGACAAGGTTTTGAAGGAAGCCTACGCACTGCGGGTCTTGGCTCGCAAGAGCGAAGCCAACCTGCAAGCGCAGCAGAAGCCGGATGACCAGAACAGCAAGACTCTCGAAGAGGTCATCACCGCCTACCTCGATCACAGTCGGGCTGCTGACCGGCCCAGCACTTATGAGCGTCGGGCCGACTTCCTCTTCGATTTCTGCTACGGATTCCCCGGCAGGTTCCGGGCCAGGGCCGGAAAGCGGACGCCGAAGCCCACGGTCAATGACCGCATTCACGACAGCTGCGGACGGCTGACGGTGGCCGAGTTGCTGCCCTTCCATACCCAGCAGTGGGTCGATTTGCATCCGACCTGGGCGCTAAGCGGCAGCAAGCGGTTCGCCTTGCAAGCCCTGAAGCGTGCCCTGAATTGGGCGCACGAGGTCGGTCTGGGAACGGTCAAGCCCCTCTACCGGGTCAAGGTGAGCCGAGGCCGCAGCCGGATCAGCTACTTCACGCCGGAGGTCGAGCAGGCCATGTATGAACACAGTCAGTCCGCTTTCCGACTTGCCCTCAAGGTGTGTATCCGCACGGGGGCACGGTACGGGGCCGAGTTTGCCAACTTGCAGGCCCGCCACGTCCACGAGACGGAGTTCGGCCAGGTTTGGCGGTTCCCCCCCGGAGGAAACGAAGAACAAGAAGCCACGGGAAATCCTGGTCGGCCCCGAGGTCGCCGGGGTCGTCAGGAAGCTCGTCGCCGCAAACGGCCAAGGTCGCGTTTTCCGCAACAGCCGGGGCAAGCGCTGGACGGGGCGGGAGCTACGCTGCTGTTTCGTCCGCCTGAAGAAGCGACTCGTTACTTCTACTGTGCGACATTATCCTGGCCGCCAGCTGCGCAGCTGGCGGCCAGGATAATGTCGCACAGCAGAAGTAGCCAGATTGCAGCGCAGCGGCGCCGTCATGGCGGCACTCTGTCCTCGCAATTCGAGTCTGTTGTTGCGAACTGCGGCGTTGTTGGTCAGCGACCCAGGACAGTTACCGAAAGAGTCAGTGGCGTCCGTCTCAAGCGTCCACTTGGCGACGGGCTTCGGAGCGACAATCGCAGGCGTTGACTAAGTACAGCCCCGCACAATAAAGGGTCCGAATTACAGCTGCTTGACAGCTGCCTTGACTTTGAGGATATTGCGGCCCATGCATACGCTGCGCGACT
>JAGVLI010000999.1 GCA_020054355.1 Planctomycetales bacterium
CTGAAACACGTCGGGCTGACGCCCCGACGCTCGCCCGGAAAACCGACCTGCCGCCGTAGCTGGCACCCGACATCGTTCGCCACGCTCTTCCTTTCCTTTCTTTCATTTTTTTCTTCCACATCCCCGCCAGCCGCGCATAGAGCAGGTCGGAGGGCGCCCCATGGACGCGGAACATCAGGTCAGCGATGAGTTGCTGATGGCCCAGGTGGCCCAGGGCAAGCGCGAGCGGCTGGAGCCGTTGCTGCGCCGCTACGCCCATCCGCTGCTGACTTTCATTCAGCGGATGATCGGCAGCCGGCATCGCGCCGAGGAACTCTTCCAGGAAGTCTTCCTGGCGGTCTGGCACAAGCGCGCGCAGTACCAGTTCCCTCGGCCGTTCAAGTCCTGGCTGTTCGCCATCGCCGTCAACAAGTGCCGGGAAGCGGGCCGTTCCCGGCGGCCGACGCCATTGTCGCTGGTACATGCCGAGGACCAGGCGCTGGCGGCGGACCCCTCGCCCGAAGACCGGCTGATCGCCACGGAAACGGCGGTCCTGGTGACGGCGGCCGTCCGGCAACTGCCGCCCCAGCAACGCGCCGTGGTGGTGCTGCGCGTCTGGCAGAACCTGTCCTACGACGAGATCGCGCAAATTGTCGGCCGGACGGAAGCCACCGTCCGCTCCCACATGCACCACGGGCTGGCCGGCCTGCGGAAATACCTGGAACCTCGATTGGTCTAATATCGGCTGCGGCTGCGTGATGCTGCTCCCGGTTAACAACCTGCCCGCGCAGCGGTGCGCCGCCGGTATGGGGGATGTTATGCGCTGCAAGGGTTTTCGAGCTTCTGCCATGCGAATGGGGATCGTTTCGGTATTCGTCACTGCTCTGTCGGCCATGCTGCTTGCAGGCTGCCAGAATCAGCGGCCAAGCGGCCAAGGCCCCGCTGTTGACGATCCGTCAACCCGACTGCTGAGTCCTGCCGCGCGCCTGGGAGCAGCGCCGTTGCAACTCCCTGGGCAGGTCTTTTCGATGGCTTTTTCGGCGGACGGCGCCCTGCTGGCCACTTGCGACCTCAACATGGTGCGGGTGTGGGACGCTGCGACTGGGTGCCTGGTTCAACAGTTCAGCGCCGATTCCATCCACGTTTGCTCGGTTGCCTTCCTGGGAGACGGTGCCACACTGGTCACCGCGGGAATGGCTCCGTGGCTGACCCTGTGGGAATCGGCTACTGGCAAGCAACTGCGAGCCATGTCGGCCGGCCATCGTGCACGCCCGTTTTTCGTGACCGTTTCTCCGGACGGGAATTTCATCGCCACGGCCGGAGATGAAGAGCCTCCCCCAGCCCCCGGACAATCGCGGCCTGCGATTTTGCAACCCAAGCATTATTCCGTTCGGCTGCGTGATGTGGCCAGCGGACGAGAACTGGGCCTGCGTTGCATTGGTGGGGGGCACGCGACATTCTCCCCGGACAGCACGTCATTGGTCTGGACCGGATTCAACAAGCAATTGCACTTCTGTGACATCAGCACTGGGAAGGAAATCCGCCTTCTCGGAGATCCGACGAAGGACAGCGCTTCGTTCGCTTTTTCCCCGGATGGGAAAGCGCTCGCCGTAGTCGATGCCGATGCGGTCCAGTTGCTCGATGGGCAGACCGGCGACGAAATTTGGCGGTTCGCGCGCGCGGAGAAGGGCGCTTTGCCCTTTGCTCCGATCGCTTTTTCCCCGGATGGGAAAGCACTTGCCGTCTCGGAATCCGATGCGGTCCAGTTGCTCGATGGGCAGACCGGCGACGAACTTCAGCGCTTCCCGCGCCCGCAGGCATTCGCGGGATTCAGGTGCATGAAGCTGTGCTGCACCAGCAACGGCGACATCATAATGGCCGGCGTCGGAAATGGAACGTTCGGACTATGGAATGTCCGCTCCGGCAAGGAATTGCATTGGGTGAGCAAGCATGCGGATCAAGTCAGTACCCTGGCTTTTTCACACGACGGCACGACCTTGGCAATTGGCTGGTACGATCGCTTGCTTCGCCTGATCGATCTGCGCGATTTGAACTGATCATGGCCCACGCGCCCTATTTTGGAGTCCTTTCCCATGTTCCTCGAAAACGAATACCGCCACGTCATCGAACACGTGGATGCTTTCTTACACGACTTGCTGCCGGTGGAGGAAGCCCGCTACGTCGAGGAGCACTGCGGCAAGTGCTCTATCTGCGAGGCGGCCCTGCACGAGGCGCGCAAGCGCCAGGCGGCCGTGGAGAGCGTGCCGCCGCTGGAAGCCTCCGAGCAGCTGATCCAGCAAACGCTGAAAACCATCGACCGCGCGGGCCAGACGCAATCCTGGCAGCGGCGTTTCTTTCTCCGTGGGCTGCTGCCCGCCGCCGCGGCCGCCGTGCTGCTGCTGGCCGGCTTCCACCTCTACTACTTGAACCTGTCGCCCAGTCCCTATGAAATCCGCGTCCTGGGCCAGAACCAGCTGCTGGCCGCCACGACGGGTTCGCTGCGGATTCGCCTGTTCGACCGCAACACCGGCAAGGCGGCGCCGGGCATTCCGGTGCGGGTGGACCTGATCGACGCCCAGGGCGGCGCCCAGCAACTCGCCGCCTTCAAGACCGATGCCGAGGGCACGGGCCAGCCGCGCTTGCAGCTGCCCGACTGGCCCGACGG
>JAGVLI010000097.1 GCA_020054355.1 Planctomycetales bacterium
CCGCCGAACTGCCCGTCAGCCCGGACGACCTCGCCGCCACCGTGTTCGATTCGCTGGGGGTCAGTCTCGATCAGGAAATCCACGACGCCCAAGGCAGGCCATTGCCGCTTTGCCGGGGCAAGCCGATTTTGGGATTGTTTTGAGTCGCGAGCGACTACAACAACGGGACAGGGTTGATCCGCCAGGATTCCCCCTGTCCCGTGTTCGTTTGCGGTGGATGCGGATGATTCGGAGCCGCCATTGCTATGTTGCCCAGAGCGGAAATGCGGAAGATTGCGGCAGGCCGGCTGAAAGACGCAGTTGTGCTGCTGAAGGCCAAACGTTACGACAGCGCGGTATATCTGGTAGGCTATGCGGTGGAACTGGCGCTGAAGGCGCGGATTTGCAGGACCCTGCGCTGGCCGGGCTTTCCTGAATCGAATCGGGAATTTCAGGACTACCAGTCTTTCAGGACGCACAATTTCGATGTCTTACTGCACTTGAGTGGCGCGGAGGCTCGGATTTTGCCGGCATTTCTGGCCGAATGGTCCGTGATGCATACGTGGAATCCGGAACTGCGGTACCGGGCAATCGGCAGTGCCACCCGAAGCCAAGCAATCGACATGATCGAGGCCAGCCGAAAGATCGTGAGGGCGCTATGACAAAATTCTTCGACAAGCTTCGCTCGCTGGAACAAGAGATCGCCGACGAAAAGGGGCCGTTTCAGTTCTACGCGCTGATCCTCCGGGAAGATTCTCCATTGAAATGGGACCTCGTGGTGGCTGCTCCTTGGTTGGATGAGGACGAGCGCGCGGGTATGAAGTACCTCGCGGCCAAAGTGACCAAAGTTCTCACCAAAAAGGAAGTGGTGCGAATGCTCGCTGGAATCGTCATCGTCGAACGGGACAACCCCGGATTGAAGCCCATCCAGAAGACCGTGGCCGTCGAACACGGCAACGTGGAGCTGCGCGATTGCGAGCTATTCCGCATGGATGTCGAGCACGCCATTATCATCACTTCCATTCGCCCCGGCGCTCGGCATGCCGGGAAGGCCGGGTAGGCTCGAGCGCCGGCCACCAATCGGCGAGGAACTTCCCATGTCCGCGATTCTCAACATCCACCGCGACGGCCAACCGTTCACCATGGGCGACACCACCTCGAAAGTGCTGGTGTCGCCGAAAATGGGAGCGAAGCACGTCACCTTCAACTACATCCGCTACGGGGCGAACGCGGAGTTTCCGCAGCACCTGCACGACCATTCCGAGGACGTCTTCCTCATCCTGGAAGGCGACGGCTGGCTGCGCGAAGGCGACCAGCGCACGCCCATTGGCCCCGGCGATGTGATCTTCGTGCCGCCCGGTGAAATCCACGGCACCATTGCCGGCCCCAATGGCATGGTCGTCATCAGCTGCCAGGGACCGCCTGACGCCAAGCTTTACACCGGCGAACGGGACAGTTCGCGACAGCCGAAGCAAGCCGCCACCTCTTGAGCAGAGGAATCCCGATCATGCTCGCTCTCCGCCATACCTGCGCGCTGCTCTTGGCCCTGGTCGGGCCGATGGCTCCCGCGCTGCACGCCGCCGATCCCGAACCGCCGAACCACCGCAAGCCAAACAGCGACGCCGAGCTGCGCTTCTGGCTGGAAAACATGGTCTGGCACCATCGCTTCACCCCGGCGGAAATCACGGCCGCCACCGGCCTGTCGGCGGACGACATCGCCGCTGTTCTGAAGAAGTTCGACATCCGTGCGGACAACAAGCCGAAGCGTCCCGGCACCTCGCTGCTGATGCTGCCTTACCCCGGCGGTCGGCATCCGCGCATCGGCTTCCTGGAAGGCGCGATTCGCCCCCAGCGCGAAACCAAGTTCAGCGTCTTCTGTCCCTGGGACGAAACCAGCTACGTGGTCGTCGATGTACCGGAAGCGATCTGGTCGAACCTCGGCCTCACTTACCTGGCGCACACGCACGTACCCACTATCTGGACCAAGCAGAACATCGAACTGCCGGCGCTCGAATGGTCCCGCAGCGCCGACGGCATGCTGACCCTGGAACGCAAGCTGCCCAACGGCATCGCCTTTTCCGCCAAGGTCTGGCCGATTGCCGACCAGAAGATCGTCGGCATGGAACTGACGTTGACCAATGGCACGAAGGAAAAGCTGAGCGATCTGCGCGTGCAGGTTTGTGCCATGCTCAAGGGAGCGGCCGGCTTCGAGCAGCAGACCAACGACAACAAGGTCTTCACCGGGCCGTTCGCCGCGTGCAAGTCGGCCGACGGCAAGCGCTGGATCATCGCGGCCTGGGAGCCGTTGCACCGCGCCTGGGGCAACGCGAAGTGTCCCTGCTTGCACTCCGATCCGAAATTCCCCGATACAGCCCCCGGCGAGACGCAGCGCATTCGCGGCTTGCTGTCCTTCCACGAAGGCGCGGAGATCGAGGCCGAGCAGAAGCGACTCGCCAAGCTGCTCCAGGAATTGGCGCCGCCGGAAAAGAAAACCAGCCGGTTGCGCGGCGCCGTGCTCGATGCCGAAACTGGCAAGCCCATCGCCGCCCGCGTCTATTTGCAGGCCGAGGACGGCGTCTGGCTGAACGTGCGCAGCGACGACCCCAAAGGCACGGCGGTCGCCTACCGCAAGCAGCGGCCCGACGTGCCGGGCTGCGTCGAGATTCATACCACGCTGAGCGCTCATCCGTTCGTGACGGACGTGCCTCCGGGCAAGTACACTCTGACCGTGGAACGCGGCAAGGAGTATCACACGCTCAGCCAATCCGTGACGGTCGGCAGCGAACCCGTGGAAGTGACGCTCCAGCTGAAACGCTGGGCCGACCTGGCAGCGCGCGGCTGGTACTCCGGGGATACCCACGTCCACCGCACGCTGGAGGAACTGCCCAACGCCATGCTGGCCGACGACCTCAACGTCGCCCTGCCGCTCCTGCACTGGGTCACGGAAGCCTTCACGTCGCCCGCCAAGAACCCCAAAAGCAAGGAAATCGATCCCGGCCGGCTGATCGAGATCGACAAGACGCACGCCATCTATCCGCGCAATACCGAGTACGAAATCTTCCGCGTCGGCAAGGCGTCGCACACCCTCGGCGCGTTCTTCGTCCTGAACCATCAGACCCTCTTCGATGAAGGCGTACCACCGGTGAGCAAGATCGCCCAGCGGGCACACAAGGAAGGCTCGCTGATCGAACTGGACAAGCACAACTGGCCCTGGTCGATGATGCTGGTCCCCGTGATGCCCGTCGATCTGTTCGAGCTGACGAACAACCACGTCTGGCGCACGGCTTTCGGCTTTCCGAACTTCGGCGAGCCGCCAGCCGACACCATGAAGATCGAGCGCGACGGCAAGGGATTCACCGAGCGCGGCTGGATCGATTACGGCTTTCAGAACTACTACACATTGCTGAACTGCGGCTATCGGCTGCGGCCGACGGCAGGCACCGCGTCCGGCGTCCATCCGGTGCCGCTGGGCTTCGGCCGGGTCTACGTGCAGCTGCCGGATGGCTTCTCCTACGAGAACTGGATGCGCGGGCTGAACGCGGGCCGCAGCTTCGTGACCACGGGGCCGCTGCTGTTCGTCCAGGTCAACGGCCAGCCGCCCGGCCATACCTTCAAGCAAACCGAGGCGGTGCGAGATTATCAAATCACTGGCTCGGCGCAGAGCGCCGTGCCCTTGGAACGGATCGAAATCGTCGTCAATGGCGAAGTCGTCAGGACGCTGAAGCCGGAGAACCGACGGACCAAAGCGGATGCTTATCAAAGCAATATCGATGAGAAGCTGAAGATCGATGGCTCGTCGTGGCTCGCCGTCCGCTGCTTCGAGGACCGGCCGGACCAGCGCCCGCGCTTTGCGCACGGCAGTCCGGTGCATATCGACGTGGCCGGCAAGCCGCTGCGGCCGAAAAAGGAACAGATCGATTTTCTCGTCAAGCGCGTCGAGGACCAGCTGAAGCGCAGCGCCGAGGTGCTCCCCAAGGAAGCCCTGGACGAATACCGCCAAGCGTTGCGCGTCTATCGAGAGATTGCTAAAACGGCGCGCTGAGCGCTGGCACCCATGACCATCATTTCCGCTGCTTTGCTGCTGTTCCTGGTCATCGACCCGGTGGGCAACATCCCGTTCTTTCTCGTCGCCTTGAAACGGGTGGCTGCCGCGCGCCAGCGCATCGTCGTCCTTCGGGAATTATTGCTTGCGCTGGGTGTGCTGGTGTTCTTCCTGTTCGCGGGGCCATTCCTGCTCTCGTTGCTGCACATCTCCGAGCCGGCGCTGACCATCGCGGGCGGCGTCATCCTGTTCTTGATTGCGCTCCGTATGGTCTTTCCCTCCGCCGAAAAGTCATTGCACGAGGAAGTCGAGGGCGAGCCATTCATCGTGCCGCTGGCGATTCCCTATGTGGCGGGGCCGTCCGCACTGGCCACCGAGCTGTTGCTGATGAGCCGCGAACCGCACCGCTGGCTGGCCTGGCTGCTGGCCGTGACCCTGGCCTGGTTCGGAGCCAGCATCATCATCCTGGGCGCCAGCGCGCTGGGCCGGGTGCTGGGCACCAAGGGGCTGATTGCCATCGAACGACTGATGGGCATGGTCTTGATTACCGTGGCCATCCAGATGCTGTTGACCGGGGTGCGCGTCGCCCTGGCGGAAGGACGGCCCGCGCAGCCCTAGTGCTGCTTCCAGGCACGGCTTGCCCGTGGGTCACGATTCCAATCGTGACCAGCTCCACGGCCTGTCACGATTGGAATCGTGACCCACGGGCCAGAGGTCTCTTGATCTGGCACCAGCATCCGCCCGCCAGTTGGTTCGAGATGAGATTGCAGCGGCCGGGACGAATGCCCATAATCGCAGAGTGGCCCACCGTCATCCGTCGGCAGGAGTTCCTCATGTCACGAACCCGACTTTTCAGCGCCTGCTGCTTCCTGCTGTTAATCGCCGCTCCTGCGGCCGCCGAGCCATTCCGCTATCCGGAAGGCAAGCACGGCCAGGGCGAATTGAAATACATCAACGACTTGCCGGTGCTGCGCGTGGCGGGCAAGCCGGCGGACCTGGGCGAGCAGACTGCCACCCTGGCCCTGAAATCCTCCGAAAAGCTGCTCGGCTATCCGCGCGAGTTCATCAAGCTCCTGAAGCTCGACCTCGCCTGGCCGGTGATCGTCGGCACGGGCAAGGGCTTGCTCCCGAATTTCCCGGAACACCACCTGGAAGAGATGGAAAGCGGCATCAAGACCGGCAAGCTCGACCGCGACCTGATCGTGGCCGCCAATACCATGTTCGACCTGAAAAAGGTCATCGGCTGTTCGACGCTGGTCGTGGAGCCGAAGCGCAGCGTCACCGGAAACATGATCTTCGGCCGAAATCTCGACTTCCCCACCCTCGGCTACCTCCACGAATACAGCCTGGTGATGGTGTACAAGCCGGACGGCAAGAAAGCGTTCGCCTCGGTGGGCTTTCCCGGCTGCGTCGGCGTGCTGACGGGCATGAACGAAGACGGCCTGACCCTGGCCGTCCTGGAGGTGTATTCGTCGAACGACGATTCCCTGAAGTTCGACGCCAAGGGCACGCCCTATGCCATCTGCTTCCGCCGCTTGCTGGAAGAATGCGCCACCGTGGAGGAAGCCGAAAAGCTGCTGAAATCGCTGAAGCGAACGACGCGTGTCAACCTGGCGATCTGCGACAAGAAGACGGCGGCGGTCTTCGAGATCACGCCGAAGAACGTGGTGGTCCGGCCGGCGGACAACGGCGTGCTGCCCTGCACCAATCATTTCCGCAGCAAGGAACTGGGCACCGGCGCCAAGTGCTGGCGCTACCCAATCCTGGCGAAGAGCCAGGAGGAGAAGGCACTCAACGTCCGCGACGTGGCCAAGTTGCTCGACGAAGTGAACCAAGGCCAGCTGACGCTGCAAACGATGGTCTTCGAGCCGGCGGAACTCAAGCTGCATCTGGCCATCGGCAAGCCGCCGACCTCGGCGCTGCCCATGAAGACGCTGGAGCTGGCACCGCTGCTGAAAAAGTAACAGCAGGTTGTTTAGCCGCGACCCGAAGGGGAGCACGCCTCCGCCAACGCTCCATGATTAACGCCGACAACCCACGCCTCTGGAAAAAAGACATTGCCGATTCGGTTGATTTCTACAACCGCTGGTTCATGAAGTTCGCGCCGGCAACCTACCGCGAAACGCGGATCGCCGTCACGAAATTAGTCGAAGACGCCCTTCGGCAGAGCAACGATCTTTCTCAAATTACTCCGGAGATTCTGCGGAAGCACCCGGCCATCCTGCCGACCTTCCGTATGTGCTGCTGCCCGCCGCTGGCACGAGAGCGGCTGGCGGGCCTGACTGGCGTTAAGAAGACATTGATCGAAAAGATGGAGGCGGGGGCAATACCGTCCAGAATGACCCAGTCCGTTCTGGGCGACAGCTTGTCGCGGATCGTGCAGGTGCTCTCCGAATTGCTCGACCTCGATCTTTTTCCGTGGCTCGCGGCGAAACAGCTGCCCGACCAAACGCAGCGTCACCGGCTTCAACCATCGTCGCGGATCGCCTGTGCGGTTCGATGTCCGACCCGATCATCCGCAATGCCCAGGAAAAGCGGCAACTGGAGGTTATCAGCGGCTTTCTGTTGAACTTGGGATACAACCTCAAGGCGCACCCGCCCTCAAAGCCCCTGATCGAGATGGAACCGGGCACATTTGCGATCCGGATGAATGTGACGGTGGGCGACGTGAACAAGGTCAAAATTCCCATCGATGTCGCGATCCAACCCAAGAAACCGCGTCGATCCAAGCTGCCCATCCTGATCGAGGCGAAATCCGCAGGCGATTTCACGAACGTCAACAAGCGTCGCAAGGAAGAAGCCAAGAAGATGAGCCAGCTGCGAATGCAATTCGGAAAAGACGTGGAGTACATCCTGTTCCTGTGCGGCTATTTCAATGCGGGCTACCTCGGCTACGAAGCGGCGGAAGGCATGGATTGGATTTGGGAACAGCGGATCGAAGACATGAAGCAGCTGGGACTGTGAGTATGCGTACCAACGAGGAGACCGAAGACCGAAGACAGCGAGAACAGGCCAGGCTCGACCTGGCTATGGGCGCGGAATCGCGCAACCGCTGCGGACAGTTTTCCACCCCCAGCGCCCTTGCTGACGACATCGTTGCCTATTGTTGGGAATACTGGAAGGACAAGGGCCGCCCGATTCGTTTTCTCGAACCGTGCCTGGGGACCGGCTCCTTCTATTCCAGCCTGCGCCGCATCATCCCCGCAAGTTCGATCGAGTCTGCCTACTCGTGCGAACTAGACGACAGCCATGTGGAAGTTGCCCGTGATCTGTGGCAAGATTCCGGTCTGCAGGTCCGACACGCCGATTTCCTCAAGGAATTGCCGCCCAAGAAGAAATTCAACTTACTGATTACCAATCCACCGTATGTCCGCCATCACCACCTCGAATCCGCCCGCAAAGAGGAATTGCAGACCGAGGTGCGAGAGCGCCTGCATTTGCGTTCCAGCGGCCTGGCCGGCCTTTACTGCTATTTCCTGCTGCTGGCCGACGCCTGGCTCGAAGAGGCTGCCTTGTCGGTGTGGCTCATCCCGGCCGAATTCATGGACGTGAACTATGGATCGGTTATCAAGGAATACTTGACCCGCCGTGTTCGCCTGCTGCACATTCACCGCTTTTGCCCGACGGATGTACAATTCGACGACGCATTGGTTTCATCAGCCATTGTGGTTTTCGAGAAATCCCCGCCAACCGACCAGGAGGTTGCGTTTTCGTTGGGCAGTTCCCTGCGGTCGCCGACCAACACTGAATCCTTGCGACAAAGCGAGTTGGAGCCAGCCGAAAAGTGGACGAAGCATTTCGGACGCGCGGACGGTAACGCCCGCCGACCCCAGCCATCAATCCTCTTTGGAGACCTGTTTACCATCAAGCGAGGTCTCGCAACCGGCAACAATGATTTCTTTATTCTGCCAAAAGACAAGGCCCAAGAGATTGGCATTCCCGATCAATTCCTTCGCCCCATTCTGCCCTCGCCGCGACGCATCACCGATCCAGTAATCGAAACCGACGATGGAGGATATCCCAAACTTTCCCCCCAGCTTTCCTTGATCGATTGCAAGCTGCCAGAAGAAACCGTCGCGAAGCGATTTCCAGGTTTTTGGGAGTATCTGCTCGCGGGCAAGTCACAAGGCTTTCATGAGACCTACCTCAGCAGCAGGCGAACTCCTTGGTATTCCCAGGAAGAGCGGCCCGCGCCACCTTTCCTCTGTACCTACATGGGCCGAGGCGCCAACGGCCGCAAGCCATTTCGCTTTCTTTGGAATCAATCTCAGGCCACCGCCCACAACGTCTACCTGCTGCTTTACCCCAAAGAGCGACTCCGGATTGCCTTGGATCGCGACCGACAGCTGTTCCACAAGCTATTCGCCGCGCTAGAGTCTTTCGACACCGACCTCATGAAGCCGGATGGCAGAGTTTATGGAGGCGGCTTGTTCAAAATGGAGCCGAATGAACTCGCGAAGAGTTCCGCCGACTTTCTGGTGCGCGCGCTCGGGGTGCCGCTAGGTTTCGTTGCGCCAAAGCCACTTGGGCTTTTCGACAATTTGGCAGAACCACCGTGATTATCAGTTCCGGCAAGCAGTCAAGTCGAGGCCGGCTTGGACAATCTCTGCTGCTTCCAAGAATCGAGCGCGATCATTCGCATGGTAGTGCAAGCAAACTCACTGCTCGACCGCATGGCCCACGACGGACTTACCGTCCTACCCACTGTTTTCAGTCAGGACGAAGCCGACGCCCTGCGCGACGATTTGACCGCAGCCCTGGCGCAAGCCGGCGGTTCGGTCATGCAAAGCGACGCCGGCAGCATCTACGCCGCCCGCAACATCCTCGGCCTCTGGCCGCGCGCTGCCGTCATCTGGCGACAACCCGCGTTGCTCGAAGCGCTCACCGCTATTCTCGGTCCTGGCTTCGGGCTGGTGCGCCCCCTCTACTTCGACAAACCGCCGGAACGTACCTGGGCGCTGCCCTGGCACAAGGACCTGACCATTGCCGTGAAGGACAATCGCTTGCCCACACGCCATTTCGGCAAGCCGACACGGAAAGCCGGCGTGCCGCATGTGGAAGCGTCGGCAGCCGTGCTGCAACGGATGCTCTTCGCGCGGATTCATCTCGACGATGTGACCGAGGAAAACGGCCCCTTGCAGGTAGCGCCGGGGTCGCATCGCGACGGCAAGGAAATGAAATTAGG
>JAGVLI010000023.1 GCA_020054355.1 Planctomycetales bacterium
ACACGACGCTCTTACGATCTCTTCGATCCGCAGCGGGTCGCGCCGCATTTCCGGCACCAGGGCGAAGCGGTCCACCTGCACCGCCGAACGGATGTCTTCCTCGTAGCCCAGGCAGCACAGCCGAGCGCCGCCCTGGCCAATCTCCACCGCGCCTTGCAGCACCCGGCCGTGGTTCTCGAAGCAGTCCCAGGCCAGCCGGGCGCCATCGTTCAAAATCACGTCCTCGTGCTCGCACAAGTAATCCACGATCGCGCCCGCGAGGAGGGTGTCTTCGAGCGAGACTTCGCCTTCGGTCCCGGAGCAGATGATATGGACCGGACGCGCATCGAGCCGCAATTGTTCGCAGACGGCGCTGTAATTCACGAAGCCGGCCACCAGGACGCGCTCGGCCTGCGTCGCCCGCAGGAGTGCGCGCGTGCCATTGGTCGTGGTCAACACCAGCGTGCGGTCCTTGCAGACCTGCGCCGTGTACTCGCACGGCGAGTTGCCCAGGTCGAAGCCCGCGAGCGGCTGCCCGCCGCGCTCGCCGCCGAGAATCACCCGGCCGACGCGCATGGTATCGGCCAGTTCCTTGGCCTCATCCACCTCGGCGCACGGCCGAACGCAGCTGCAACCGGCCGCCAGGGCGTGAATGATGGTGGTCGAGGCGCGCAGCACGTCGATGACCACGGCCAGTCCGTGCCGCAAACGTCCGCACGGCACCAGGTCCGGCAGCAAGTGTACCTGGACAATCCGCCCGTCCGGCATTGGCAATCCTTTCCGCTCAGACAAGGTCGATGCGCTATCTTACGCTGCCCGTTCCGTTCCGAACAGGCGGTTTGCAGCTGACCATCCGGTCGCCGCGAGTTGCGGGTTGGGCAGGGTCTTGTAGGTCAGGCTTTCCAGCCTGACAGTGGAGCCCTGGATGTGCGGCAAGTCGGGGGCGCCACTGTCAGGCTGGAAAGCCTGACCTACGAACGCTGCTGTGACGAAACAGTTATTTTCGCTTGTCCTAATGACCGTTATTAGGTATACCTAACGAGGAATAAAGGGTTGCCTAAGTTCGGCAGCTAGCCTCGCATAAGGAGTGGTCAACCGTGTTGCAGCGCTTTCATCTGCCAGGCAGCCTGGCCTGGATTTCGATCGTCTTCCTGGCGGGTTGTGGCGGCAAGCCCGCGCCCGTGGTCAAGACCGGCGGACCCATCGTGGTGGCCAGCACGTTCAAGGGCGAATACCCGATCAAGGTCGTCGCCACCACGGGCATGGTGGGCGATCTGGTGCGGAACGTGGCGGGCGAACATGCCCAGATTACGCAGTTGATGGGCGAGGGCATCGACCCGCATCTCTACAAGCCGTCGTCGGGCGACGTCAGCACGCTCAACAACGCCGACATCATCTTCTATTCGGGGCGCAATCTCGAAGGCAAGATGGGCGATCTGTTCGTCCGCATGGCCGGGCGGAAGCCGACCTTCGCTGTCACGGATTACATCGAGGACCAGTTCATCCTCGACAACGAGGAGCAGCATTTCGATCCGCACCTCTGGTTCGACGTGGCGCTGTGGAGCAAGACCGTCGGCGTGGTCCGCGATGTGCTCGTGCAGTACGACCCGAAGCACGCGGCGGAGTACCAGGCCAATGCCGACAAGTACCAGAAGTCGTTGACCGCGCTGCACGAGTACGCGAAAACCCAGCTGGCCACGGTGCCGAAGGAGCAGCGCGTGCTCGTCACCGCGCACGACGCCTTTCGTTATTTCGGCCGGGCCTACGACATCGAGGTGCGTGGCGTGCAGGGCATCAGCACCGAGAGCGAGGCCAGCGTCAAGGAGATCAACGAGCTGGTGCAGTTCCTGGCCAACCGCAAGATCAAGGCGGTGTTCGTCGAATCGAGCGTCTCGGAGAAGAACGTCAAGGCCTTGATCGAAGGCTGTCAGAAGGGCCGCAACCACACGGTCGTGATCGGCGGCGAGCTGTACTCCGACGCAATGGGCAAGCCCGGCACGCCGCAAGGCAGCTACGAAGGCATGATCCGGCATAACGTGGATACGATCGTCAAGGCACTCAAATAGTGGCCGGTGGCCAGTGGCCAGTGGTCAGTGAAGAAATGCAATTTCATTGGTCGCTGACGACTGGCCACTGGCCACCGGCCACTGACCACTATGTCCATCCTCGACATTCATGATGTGACGGTCGCCTATCACCACAAGCCGGTGTTGTGGGACATCGACCTGACTCTGCACGAGCCGGCGCTGGTCGGCGTGATCGGTCCCAACGGCGCGGGCAAGAGCACGCTCGTCAAAGCCATCCTGGGCCTGGTGCCGTTGGCTTCGGGAGCGGTGACGATCTTCGGCCAGCCGGTCAAGCAGGTGCAGGGCCGGATCGGCTACTTCCCGCAGCGCACCAGCGTCGATTGGGACTTTCCGGTGAGCGTCCTGGACGTGGTGCTGATGGGCACCTACGGCAAGCTCGGCTGGTGCCGGCGGCCGGGGCACAAGGAGCGCGACTGGGCCAGGCAGTGCCTGAAGCGCGTCGGCCTGACCGAACTGGCAGGGCAGCAGATCGGCCAGCTTTCGGGCGGCCAGCAGCAACGCACCTTTCTGGCCCGCGCCCTGGCGCAGAACGCCGACATCTATTTCATGGACGAACCGATGGCCGGCGTCGATGCCGCCACGGAGCGGGTCATCTTCTCGGTGTTGCAGCAGTTGCGCGACGACGGCAAGACGGTGATCGTGGTGCATCACGACCTGCGCACGGTGCCGGAGTATTTCGACCGGGTGGTCCTGTTGAATACCCGCCTGGTCGCCGCTGGCCAGACGGAGACGGTGTTCACGCCGGAGAACCTGCGGAAGACCTATGGCGGCCGGTCGCCGATCCTGGAAGCGGCCGGCGAGGCAATTCAGGCGAAGCAGAAGACAGCATGACCGAGAATTGCAGATTGCAAATTGCAGATTGCAAATTGACAATCGCAGACATCGGATGATTCAAGTCGTCATCCGAAGTCCACAATTCTCGGAGGTGTCACGTGGATTCGGAAGATTTGAAGCGCCGCACCAAGGAATTCGCGAAGCGGGTGATTCGACTGTGTCGGTGTCTGCCTTCGACGCAGGATGGCCGTCTCATTGGCAATCAACTTTTCCGTTCGGGAACCTCGGTGGGATCGAACTACCGGGCGGCATGCCGGGGACGATCCAGGGCGGATTTCATTGCCAAGCTCGGAATCGTCTTGGAGGAAACCGATGAATCGCTCTACTGGATGGAACTGATCGTGGAAACCGAGATCATGAAGGCCGAGTTGCTAGAACCCTTGATGGATGAATCTCGGCAGCTGATCGCTATCTGGGTCGCCAGCTCGAATACGGCCAAACAGTCATCGTAAATGGCCGGACGCCTTCTCATTCTTCCAATTTGCAATCTGCAATTTGAAATTTGATGCTCGGCATTCCTTACAACACCCTGGTCGTCCTGATCGGCGCTAGCCTGCTCGGCGGCAGCGTCGGCCTGGTTGGCTGCTTCGCCATCCTTCGCGGCCGGGCGCTGCTGGGCGATGCACTGGCCCATGCGGCTTTGCCGGGCGTCTGCCTGGGGTTCCTGGCCGCGGGAGAGCGCAACTTGCCGATCATGCTCTGCGGCGCGTACCTCGTCGTTTTGCTCGGCATCAATGTCATCTCCGGACTGCGGCGCTGGACGCGCGTCAAGGAAGACGCCGCCATCGGCTTCGTCCTGAGCGTGTTCTTCGGGGCGGGCGTCGTGCTGAACTCGGTCATCCAGAGAATGCCCGGCACCGGCAGCAAGGCGGGGTTGGACTCCTTCTACCTGGGCAAAGCCGCCGGCATGAGTGCCGACGACGTGTACCTAATCGCCGCGCTGGCCGTCGCGCTGCTGCTGCTCGTCGCCCTGCTTTACAAGGAATTCAAGCTGGTGACTTTCGACAGCGCCTTCGCCCAGGTGCAAGGCCTGCCGACCTTGGCGCTCGACTTGGTGCTGATGGCGCAGATCGCTCTGGCCGTGGTCATCGGCATCCAGATCGTCGGCGTGGTCAATATGGCCGGCTTGCTCATTATTCCCGGCGTGGCCGCCCGCTTCTGGACGGAACGGCTGGGGGCCATGCTGCTGCTGTCGGTGCTGTTCGGCTTCCTGATGGGGTTGATCGGCAGCTGGATCAGCTCGGAAGTGACGGTGCCCACCGGGCCGATCATCATCCTGACGGGCACGGCGATCTTCCTGCTGTCGCTGGTGGCGGCCCCGCGCCGCGGCGTGGTGAGCCGGTTCCTCGCCCAGCGGCACTTCCACCGAGAACTGGAGCGGCGCAAGCTGCTG
>JAGVLI010000942.1 GCA_020054355.1 Planctomycetales bacterium
CCAGGCGATCGCCACCTCCGGCCCCTCCGGCGGCTTCCTGCCCGCGCGGATTCCGGTGGCCCTGCTGCCGAAGCCCTTTGTCGAACGCATGACCAAGGAGCAACGGCTCGCCGCCGACGCGCCATCATTCGACATCTTGCAGCTGCCTTTGGACTTCGGCACGTTCGGCGCGCTGGGCGGCATGCTCGGCGCTGCCTTCGTCGTTTACGGGGACCGGGCCAACATCGTCGACAGCGCCTTGAACTGCGTGCAGTTTTATCGCAACGAGTCGTGCGGCAAGTGCGTGCCCTGCCGGGTCGGCTCGGAAAAGCTCACCCAGTTGATTCAGGACATGCTGGCGGGGCAGGTCCGCCGCCAGCAGTTGCCCGTCGTCAACGAACTGGCCCAGACCATGTACCTGACCTCGATCTGCGGTCTCGGCCAGGTCGCGGCCAACCCGATTGCTTCCGTGCTCAAGTATTTCCCCGACGAAGTGAACCGCTGCCTGCGGCCGGAGTGAACTCGATGAGCAGCCCCGACGAATCGATCGAGATCATGATCGATGGCCGTATGGTCACGATGCCGCGCGCGCTGGCCGACCTCGTCAACCAGCCGCCCATCGGCGTGACCATCGACGGCCAGGCCGTCGAGGTGCCGCGCATCAGCCTGAGCTACGATCCCACCGACAAGCCCATTCCGCGCCTGACCACCATTTACGACGCCGCCCAGAAGGCGAAAATCGAGATTCCCGTCCTTTGCCATCGCGAGTACATGACGCCGGTCGCGGTCTGCCGGGTGTGCAGCGTCCAGGTGAAGTCGGCCGATGGCCGGGAAGAACCCCGGCTGGCCCCGGCCTGCTACCGCCCGGTGGAACCGGGCATGATCGTGGCCACCCATCACACCAGCGCCAAGGTGAAAACGGCAGTCAGCGCCGTGACCGAATTGCTGATGGCCGACCACCCGACGCCTTGCGAGAAGCACCGGCTGCACCAGGACTGCGAGCTGGAAACGCTCGCCAGTCGGCTCGACTTGAAGGAGGTCCGGTTCAAGAAGTCCGTCGACCACCGGCTGCACGATACCTCGTCGCTGGTCATCGCCGTCGATCACAATGCCTGCATCCTCTGCGACCGCTGCGTCCGCGGCTGCAACGAAATCCGGCATAATGAAGTCCTGGGGCGTCGGGGCAAGGGCTATGCCGCCGGCATCGCTTTCGACCTGAACGTACCGATGGGCGATTCGTCCTGCGTGGCTTGCGGCGAGTGCATGGTATCCTGTCCGACCGGCGCCCTGACGAACCGCAGTGTCATTCGCGCCGAACCGTTGCCGGCGGCCGCCCCGGCCGTGCAGCCGCTGTCAGCGGAGGAACTGGCCAAGCTGCCGTTGTTCGACGGCGTGGCCCCGCCGTTCCTGCGCTTCAACGAAGGCGCGGTCGTGCGCCGGCACTACCGCAAGGGCGAGATCATCTGCCGCGAAGGCGAATACGGTTCGACCGCCTATTACCTGGAAAAGGGCAAGGTCAACATCTTCATCCAGGCGCCGCTCAAGCATGTGCTGGGGCACAAGAATCGCAGGCAGGGGGCCAAGGTCGACTGGGGGCCGCTCGGCCTGATCCGCCGCTTCACCAGCACCCTGGCGGGCCGGGTCCACGACCACCGCGACGAGGAAAGCACCACTGCTTACATCCCCATCGACGCCCCGGTGCCGCTCCGCTACGACAACCCGGTCGCGACCCTGGAAGCGGGCGACCTGTTCGGCGAAATGACCTGCATGAATTCCTACCCGCGCTCGGCCACGGTCCAGGCGCTGGAGGATTGCACGGCGCTGGAGATGCTCCGCAACGTGCTGTATGTGCTGCGCCGCGGCAAACGCTCCCGGGCGCTGCTCGACGAACGCTATCGGCTGCGCGCCATCGACAGCCATCTGCGCAGTGTCTCGATCTTCGCCAGCTTGCTGGAGGACGAGACGCGCTTCGCCAAGTTCGTCGCCTTTCTCCGCGATCGAGTGGAGTTGATCCGCGTCAGTCCGGGCCAGGTGATCTTTCGCCAGGGCGACCCCGCCGACAACTTCTACCTGGTCCGCATCGGCTTCGTGAAGGTCTCGCAACGCCAGCCCGGCGGCGAGCATGTGCTGGCCTACATCGGGCCGGGCAAATATTTCGGCGAAATCGGCCTGATGTCCCACATTCCCGAACTGGCGGACCTGGCCCCGCCGGGCGTGCGCACCGCTACCTGCAGCGCGCTCGACCACGTCGAGTTGGTTCGCGTCCGCGCCGCCGACTTCCAGGAAATCCTCGAGCAGTTCCCCGAGATTCGCCAGCGCATCGTGCAGATCGCCGTCGAGCGGCTCGAAGAGAACGAACGCACCCGCCAGCAAGTGGCGAGCGTGTCCCTGGGCGATTTCCTGTCGCAGGGCTTGATGAACGCGCAAAGCCTGCTGGTGCTCGATCTCGAAAAATGTACGCGCTGCGACGAATGCACCAAGGCCTGCGCCGACGCCCACGACGGCGTTACCCGGCTGATTCGCGAAGGGCTGCGCTTCGACAAGTATCTGGTGACGACCTCCTGCCGTTCCTGCATGGACCCCTACTGCATGGCCGGCTGCCCGGTGGGCGCCATCCGCCGCCGCAACTCGCGCGAGATCATCATCGAGGACTGGTGCATCGGCTGCGGCAACTGCGCGACGAATTGCCCATACGGCAACATCAACATGCACCCCTTCGAGGAGCTGCGGCCCGACCTGTTGAATCCCGGACGCAGTCTGCCGGTGGTCCAGCAGAAGGCCACTACCTGCGACCTGTGTTCCGGGCTGGACGGCCAGCCCAGCTGCGTTTACGCTTGCCCGCACGACGCGGCCCACCGGATGACCGGCAAGGAACTGCTGCAAAGCGTACAGACCGAAGCTGCTCGACGATCGTGATTCGAGTAGGGTCCGCTCCGTGGACCGCTAACCAATATAATTCCGATAGTGCCAGGTCCGCACAGCGGACCCTACGAATTCGATCGTTCGGAGAGCGCTGCGCCATGTCCGAGCAACTCATCGTTTCCCAGAGTCAAGGCGGCAGTTCGACGCCCGGCGCCCGGCCGGCGGCGGGCTGCCTCATGGTCATCTTTGGCGCTTCCGGCGACCTGACCAAACGGCTGCTGATGCCCGCGCTGTACAACCTGGCCTGCGATCAATTGCTGCCCAGCGGCTTCGCCGTGATCGGCATGGCCAAGGATGAATGGACGACCGCCGAGTTCCGCGAGCGCATGGCGCGCGACCTCAAGGAGTTCAGCACCCGTCCGCAATTCAATCAGGAAGTCTGCGACGAATTCGTCGCCCGGCTGCACTACACGCCGGGCAAGTTCGACGACCCGCCAGCCTACGCCCGGCTCGCGGAACTGGTCGAACGGCTCGACGGCGAACAGGGAGCCGACGGCAACCTGCTTTTTTACATGGCCACCCCGCCCGTGGTCTTCGGCATGATTTCGAGCCACCTCGTCCAGGCAGGCTTTCAGAAGCGCGAGCGCGGCTGGCAGCGGGTCATCGTCGAGAAGCCGTTTGGGCACGACCTGGCCTCGGCGATCGCGCTCAATCGGGAAATCCTCAAGCACTGGCGCGAGGACCAGATTTACCGCATCGATCACTACCTGGGCAAGGAGACGGTGCAGAACATCCTGGCCTTCCGCTTCTCGAACGGCATCTTCGAGCCGCTCTGGAACAAGCATTTCGTCGATCATATCCAGTTCACGGTCTCCGAGTCCGTGGGCGTGGAAGGGCGCGGCAACTACTACGAACGCTCCGGCGTGCTCCGCGACATGATCCAGAACCACATGTTCCAGATGCTGGCCTACGTCTGCATGGAGCCGCCCAGTTCCTTCCAGCCGAATGCCATCCGCGACGGCAAGGCACGCCTGCTCGAAGCCATTCGTATCATGAAGCCCGAAGAGGTCGAGCACTACTGCGTGCGCGGCCAGTATGGTCCCGGCCGTAAGCCCGATGGCACTCCGGTGACGGAATATCGAAAGGAGCGCGACGTCAATCCGCAGTCCATGACCGAAACCTTCGCCGCGCTGAAACTCTTCATTGACAACTGGCGCTGGGAAGGCGTGCCGATCTACCTGCGCTCGGGCAAGAGCCTGTGGAAGCGGGGCACGGAGATCATCGTCGAATTCAAGAAGGCGCCCGAAGTGATCTTTCGCGGCACGGCCGTGGACCACCTGGACACCAACCGCCTCATCTTTCACATTCAGCCCGATCAGGGCATCGAGCTGCGCTTCCATACGAAGGTGCCCGGCCCGACTTTGCAATTGCAGCCGGTCAACATGCGCTTCTCCTACGGCGAAGCCTTCCGGGCCGGGCGCGGCACCGGCTATGAAGTGCTGATCTACAATTGCATGATCGGCGACGCCACTCTGTTCTCGCGGACCGACCTGGTCGAGACCGCCTGGCGCATCGCGCAGCCCATCATGGACGGCTGGGAGGCGCGAAAGCCCGCCGATTTCCCGAACTACGCGGCCGGTTCCTGGGGACCGCAGGCATCGCGTCTGCTCATCGAGCGCGATGGCCGGAAGTGGACCGAGATCATCAACCGCGAAGTGCTGATGAAAGTCCCGCTCTTCCAGTCCTGCGACCCGATCCTGCTCAACGTGCTGGTCATGCTGCTGAAGCCGGTGGGCTTTGCCGCCGGCAAGCTCATCATCCAAAAGGGCGATACCGGCCAGGAGATGTACCTCATCTGCCGGGGCGAAGTGGAAGTCCTGGACGCCAACGACCAGCCGATTGCCAAATTGAAGGACGGCGACTACTTCGGGGAGATGAGCTTGCTGCTCGCGCAGCCGCGCACCGCGTCGATTCGGGCAGTGACCAGCTGCGACCTCTTCGTCCTCGAAAAAGCGGGCTTCGCGAAGGCGCTCGACGATCATCCGCAGTTCGCCAAGGCGGTCCTCGAAACCGCCCGCAAGCGCTACCAGGTGGCGGTGCCCGGCTAGGTTCGCGACGCTTCGAAGAAGCGTTCCAGCAGCCTCGTACCGACCAAGCACAGCTGCGACATTCGGGCCGTCGGAGTGGCGCGGGGTCGCGGCCCGAACCTCGGAATCCTGAATCCCGGCATCTCTCTTGCGGGTAATGAGCGGAGTACCGCAGCATTTCGCCGGAACAACCTGGTCATGCTCATCACCATCGGAGTGGTCCTCGGGGTCGTGGTGGTCGCCTTCGCGGCCCTGCTGCCCTTTTTTCTCCTGCTGTTTCTCGCCGACAAGACGCTGGGCCTCGCCTCGGCCGGCGTCGGCGCCAAGTTCTTGCTGCTCATGCTCAAGAGCCTGCGCCGCAATCTGCTGCGTACTTCGCTGACTTACCTTGCCATCTTCGTGCTGGTGCTGGTCGTCACCACCATCTGGTCAGTCCTGGACTACCTCGACGGGATGATGACCGAGAAGAACAGCAATATCAAAGTCATCGTCACGGAGAAATGGCAGGCGGCGAGCCATATGCCGTTCGCCTACGCCGCCCGCCTGAGCGTGGGCGCGGCCGATCCCGCC
>JAGVLI010000810.1 GCA_020054355.1 Planctomycetales bacterium
ACTCCGGGCGCTGACGCGACCCGGCTCGCCCAAAAAAGCCTAGTGCGTGCAATCCGGCCCCCGCCTTGATATTTCGGGGGTCGAACACTAGAATTCTCATGTGCCGGGCAATCCGGCGCTTTCACCACCCGGGACCAACCCTTTTCCGCGCTGCACCTCCCGCCAATTCCCGGGCTGGGGAACCGGGACCGACACGCAACGGCACACGCTTTTCTTCTCGGCCGGCATTGGGGACCACCGGCGGTCCCAGGCGACCGGGGACCACGGCGGGCCAGGTGGGCAAACCGGGATGGATGAATAGAACTGAGGTGTTGGGACACTGAACGGCGGCTGAACAACCGTGGCTCTCCCGCGCTCATGCCCCCACCCTGAAGCCCAAGCCGGGTCCCCCGAGGCCCCGGTTGAGCCGCGGAGGGGCGGATCGGGATTGTCGGAGATGGCTGGAAATGTATGAACGCTTTACCGACCGCGCTCGCAAGGTGATGCAGCTGGCCAACCAAGAGGCCCAGCGCTTCAACCACGAGTATATTGGCACGGAACACATCCTGTTGGGCCTGGTCAAGGAAGGCTCGGGCGTGGCGGCCAATGTCCTGAAGAACCTGGACATCGACCTGCGCAAGATCCGTCTGGAAGTCGAGAAGATCGTCCAGTCGGGCCCGGACATGGTGACCATGGGCAAACTGCCCCAGACGCCGCGGGCCAAGAAGGTGATCGAATACTCGATCGAAGAGGCACGCAACCTCAACCACAACTACGTAGGCACGGAACACCTGCTGCTAGGCCTGCTGCGCGAGCAGGAGGGCGTGGCGGCCCAGGTCCTCATGAACCTCGGGCTGAAGCTGGAAGACGTGCGCGAGGAGGTACTGAACTTGCTGGGGCATAACATGGACTCGGGCGAAAGCGGCGGCGGCGGCGGCGAACGGACGGCGAGCAAGAGCAAGTCCAAGACCCCCGCTCTGGACAGTTTTGGTCGCGACCTCACCGAGTTGGCCCGGCAAGGCAAGCTGGACCCGGTGATCGGCCGGCACAACGAAATCGAGCGCGTCATTCAGATCCTGAGCCGCCGGCAGAAGAACAACCCGGTGCTGCTGGGCGAAGCCGGCGTCGGCAAGACGGCCATTGTCGAAGGTCTGGCCCAGCTGGTCGTGGATAGCAACGTCCCCGAACTGCTGCGCGACCGGCGCATCGTCGTCCTCGACCTGGCGATGATGGTGGCCGGCACCAAGTATCGCGGCCAGTTCGAGGAACGCATCAAGGCCGTGATGAACGAGGTCCGCCGGGCGAAGAACACGATCCTGTTCATCGACGAGTTGCACACGCTGGTCGGCGCCGGCGGCGCGGAAGGCGCCATCGACGCTTCCAACGTCCTCAAGCCCGCGTTGGCGCGCGGCGAAATCCAGTGCATCGGCGCGACCACGCTGGACGAGTTCCGCAAGTACATCGAGAAGGATGCCGCCCTGGCCCGCCGCTTCCAGGAGATCATCGTCAACCCGCCGACCCGTGAGGAGACGACGGAAATCCTGCGCGGCTTGCGCGACCGCTACGAGGCCCATCACCGCGTCCAGATCAAGGACGAGGCGCTGGCCGCCGCGGTCGATCTGTCCGACCGCTATATCACCGGCCGCTGTCTGCCGGACAAGGCCATCGACGTGATCGACGAGGCCGGTGCCCGCGTGCGCCTCAAGGCCATGACCCGGCCGCCGGACCTGAAAGACCTGGACGCCCAGGTCGAGCAACTGAATCAGGAGAAGGAAGCCGCCGTCGCGGAGCAGGACTTCGAGAAGGCCGCCCACCTGCGCGACCAGGCCGACAAGCTCAAGAAGAAGAAAGAGCAGATCACCAAGGAATGGCGCGAGAAGTCCAAGGAAATCGACGGCGTGGTGGATGAGGAAGTCATCCGCGAGGTCGTCAGCAAGATGACGGGCGTGCCGCTCAAGAAGATCGACACCGACGAAACGCAGCGCCTGATGAAGATGGAAGACGAGCTGCACAAGCAGGTCATCAGCCAGCACGAAGCCATCGTCCGCATCTCCAAGGCGGTGCGCAAGAGCCGGGCCGGCCTCAAGGACCCGAAGCGGCCGATCGGCACCTTTATTTTCGCGGGGCCGACGGGCGTCGGCAAGACGCTGCTCGCCAAGCAGCTCGCCAAGTTCATGTTCGGCGACGAGAACGCCCTCGTGCAGCTGGACATGTCCGAATATCAGGAAAAGCATAACGTCAGCCGGCTCTGGGGCGCGCCTCCGGGCTACATCGGCTACGAAGAAGGCGGCCAGCTCACCGAGAAGATCCGCCGCCGGCCCTACAGCGTGGTGCTGATGGACGAAATCGAGAAGGCCCATGCGGACGTCTGGAACGCCCTGCTCCAGATCATGGAAGAAGGCCGGCTGACCGACAACGTCGGCCGGACCATCGACTTCAAGAACACCATCCTGATCATGACCACGAACGTCGGCGCCGAGCAGATCACCGGCAAGACCGGCTTTGGCTTCGGCAAGAAAGACGATCAGGCCAACTACGAGAAGATGAAGGAAACGCTCAAGCAGACGATGGAGCAGACGTTCCGGCCGGAGTTCCTCAACCGTCTGGACGACATCATCGTTTTCCGCAGCTTGACCCGCGACGATATGAAGCACATCATTCACATCGAGCTGGACAAGGTGCAGAAGCGGCTGAAGGAAAAGAGCCTGAAGCTGGAACTGACCGACGAGGCCCGCGAATTGCTGATCGACAAGGGCTTCAATCCCGAATTCGGCGCGCGTCCCTTGCGCCGGGCCATCGAGCACTTCATTGAGGACCCGCTCGCCGAAGAGTTGCTGCTCGGCACCTTCAATGGCAAGGAAACCATCACGGTGCGGGTGGAAGAGAAGGAAGGCGAAAAGAAGCTGGCCTTCGACGCCACCGGCGGCCCGCAACCCGAACTGGTCGGGGCGGCGCCGGGAGAAGCCAAGTCCTGAATTTCGGCGAAGCATGGCGGAATCAAAAAGGCCGGACCCACCAGGGTTCGGCCCTTTTTCGTCGCTTCCGATCAACCGCCAGGCGACTATCGAGCAGGCGGCGGGTTCGGTCCTTTCTCGCGCGCCCGCTTTTCCAGCGGGTCGGTGACGGGAATCCGGGTTTCCCAGAAGACGCCGTCGCGCTGCCCGTCCTGGATATGCTGGAGCAACGTCCGTTCGACGCGCTGCTGCTGCTCGATGCCGGTGCGGAGCGCCCGTTGCCATTCGAGCTTTGACGCTTTCGCGCTGGCCTGGGCCAGCACCTTGCCCTTGAGGCCGAATTGATCGGGCTGGACGATGAGCAAGACGTTGCCGGGCGCGAGGCCGTCGATGGCTTTCAGCTGCTCGCCGTCGTCCGTGGCGGCGTAGACCAGCTGGCCGACGAAATCGTCGCTCCAGGCGAGCGCCCGCAACCGATCCTCCAGAAGCCGCAGCGCGTCGGCATCGCTCGCGTGGAGCACGGCCAAGGGCTGACGGTCGCAAGCGGCGATATCCAGGGCCAGGCGCACGCTCGCCGCCTTGGGCAGGGCGGCATCGGCCGATGACTTCTGGACCTGGTACTGTCCGGCGATACGGTTCATGGTTTGCGCCAGCTGGGCCGCGCCGGACTGGGTGTGCGTGGGCGAACGATGCGACCGCGCCAGCTGCCGTTGGCCGTCCGGCGACAGGATGGCGAAGGTCGTATTCTCCAGATCGCCGGAGCGGCCGACGAACAGCGACTTCAAGAACTCCGCTTCCTGCCGATCTTCGTAAGTGGCCAGTCGCACGCACACGAACTTGCGGGAGGCGGTAATCACTTCGGCCTGGGACAGGAACCTCCTGTCCATGTCTTGCTTGCCCGGTCACCACATGCCCGAGACGCCGCCGCAATGGGGCGCGGCGGCGATCAGCAAGATGGGCTGGCCAGTCCGCCGCGCCTCGCGCAAGCCGGTTTCCCAGGTGGCGAACCACTGGATACCCGCGCTGGAGCGGACCGCGGCGACTGGCTCAGCGCGCGCCTGCTCCGGCCCGCAAGACTCGGGCGTGGCTTCAGGACTGCTTCCCTGGTCCGGCGCGGAGATCGGCACTTGGTCCCGCCCCACCAGGGCCAAAAATGCCAGGAAATCGAGGATCAGGAAGCCCAGACACAGGTATTTCATGCCATCACTCCCGGTTGCCGCGCCGTCGGTTCGACCAGCGCTTAAGCGAGCGGCAGGAAATAATCTGCCCGCGCCCCACGTTAGCCCGCGCCCCACGTTAGCCCGCGCCCCACGTTAGCCCGCGCCCCACGTTAGCCCG
>JAGVLI010000595.1 GCA_020054355.1 Planctomycetales bacterium
CAATCGTGACAAACTCCACGGTCTGTCACGATTGGAATCGTGACCCACGGGCCAGAGGTTTTTGAATTCGGCATGAGGCGGTAGAGCGGCTCTCGGAAGTTGGTGTCCACTAGACCTTATTGAATCTCATTGAGACTGGTGGAGGGGGTCAGTGAAATGAAATGAAACGAAACCGCATGCAAAGCGCGAGCGGCGGATGTGGTTCCTTGCGTTCGGCCCAATTCACCGCTACCCTACATTTCAGGACAGGCTCCACACCTTTCAGGGACGCCCTCCATGAGACCTCTCTGCGCCATCTGTCTGGTTTTCGGTATCGCTTCCCTGGCCCAGGCCGACGGCCCCGCGTACCGCGAGGCCCGGCAACGCTGGCTGCGCGGCAACTACGAGGAGGCGCGCGCGCAATACGAAAAGCTGGTGAAGGACGCCAAGTTCGGCGTGCCTGCCATCATCGGCGTCAGTCAGACCTGGCAGAGCGAAGGCCAGTACGACAAGGCGCTGAGCGTCGTCGAGGCTGCCCTGAAGAACCAGCCGAAAAGCGCGGACCTGCTCGGCCGCCGCGCGGAGTTGCTCTACCTGCGCGGCCAGTGGAAGGAAGCGGAGGCAGCCGCCGAGCAGGCCGTCGCGCTGGACAAGGACCACTTCGCCGCCCGCTGGGTCCGCGCCCAGGTCTATCGCGACCGGGCGGACCACAAGCAAGCGGATGCGGAATGCCGGTGGTTCGTCCGCACCTACAGTCAGCGCAGCAACGCCGACATGGAAATCAAGGATCCCGATGCCTTGCTCCTGGTCGGGCTGGCCGGCGCGGAAAACGCCCGCTGGCACAATCTCTCCGATCAGTTCCGCACCATCCTCAACGACGTGTACGGCGACGCGCTGCACAACGACAAGGACTACTGGCCGGCGGAATATCAGGCCGGCATGCTGCTCCTGGAGAAATACAACCGCCCCGAGGCCATGCAGGCTTTCGACAAGGCGCTGAAGATCAACCCGAACGCGGCGGAACCGTTGGTGGGGAAGGCGCGGATCGCGCTGTCCAAGTTCGAGATTCGCGAAGCGGAGCAGTTGGCCGAGCGTGCCCTGAAGATCAATCCCAACCTGCCCGAAGCCCTGCACCTGCGCGCCGACCTGCACCTGGCCACCGGCGACCTCAAGGCGGCGCTGAAGGAACTGGAGACTGCCAAGAAGGTCAACCCGCGCGACGAGCATACGCTCGGACGCATTGCCGCCTGTTACCTCTTGCAGAAGAAGCAAGCGGACTTCGATGCCCTGTTGCAAGATGTCGTCAAGCACGATCCCAAGCCGGGCGTCTTTTATCACGAACTGGCCGAGCGCTTGGAAGATCGCCGACATTTCGATGTCGCGGAAAGTTACTTCAAGAAGTCCATCGAGCTGCGGCCGATGGTCCCCGAACCGCACAATAGCCTGGGCCTCTTGCTGATGCGCCTGGGCCGGGAGAAGGAAGCCCGGCCGCTGCTACAGAAAGCCTTCGACGCCGACCCGTTCAATGTCATGGTGTCGAATACCCTGAAAGTCCTGAAGCATCTGGACAAGTACGAAACCATCCAGACCGAGCATTTCGAGTTGCGTTTCGACGCCAAGACCGATCGCGCCCTGGCCCGCTACATGGCCGACGAACTGGAAGCGATGTACGCCGAGCTGGCCAAGAAGTTCGAGTACGGCCCGAAAGGCCCGATCCTCGTGGAAGTCTTCAACAATCACGAGATGTTCAGCGGCCGGGTGGTGGCGCTGCCTGACCTGCACACCATCGGCGCCTGTACCGGCCGGATGTTCGCAATGGTCTCTCCCACCGGCAAGGGCGTGGGCAAGCCCTTCAACTGGATGCGCGTCCTGCGGCACGAACTGGTCCACATCTTCAACCTGGAGCAGACCGGCTTTCAGTGCCCGCACTGGCTGACCGAAGGGCTGGCGGTGCAGAACGAGAATTTCCCCCGCCCCCAGTCGTGGAACCAATTGCTGATGGAGAAGGTGCCCGCCGGCGAGTTGATGAACCTCGACAACATCCACCTCGGCTTTATCCGGCCGCGCTCCCCGGTGGAATGGCACCAGGCTTACTGCCAGAGCCAGCTCTATGTGGAGTACATTCAGAAGCAGCACGGCCCGCAAGCCATCGGCCAGTTATTGAAAGCCTACGCGGACGGTTTGGATACCGGCGACGCCATCGCCAAGGTCTGCAAGACCGACAAGGCCACGCTGGAAAAGGGCTATGTCGTCCACTTGCAGGAGCTGGTGAAGTCCATGAAGGGCAAGCCGGCCGAGAAGCCGTTGACCTTCCTGCAGCTCCAGGACGCTTTCGAGAAAGACCCCGAAAACGTCGAGCTGGCCGCCAAGCTGGCGGACCAATATGTCGATCGGCGGCGAAACACGGAAGCCCGCAAGCTGGTCGATGCCGTGCTGGAAAAGAAGAAAGGCCACGCCCTCGCGAGCTACGTGAAGGCCCGCTTGCAGCTGGCGGCCGGCGACGATGCCGAGGCCCGCCGCCTGCTCGAAGCCGCGCTGGACCCCAAGCAACCGGAGCCGAAAGTCGTGCAGGCCCTTGCCAAGTTGTACTTCGAGAACAAGGAACTGGACAAGGCGGCCGAGACCTTTGAACTGGGACGCAAGGCCCAGCCGTTCGACAGCAAATGGCTGGTCGAACTGGTGCGCGTCTATGCCCAGAAGGGCGACCGGGAAAAACAGATGGCGGCGATGACAGACCTCGTACAGGCGGACGCCGACGATTTCGACATCCGCAAGCGCCTGGCCAAGATGCTCTTCGACGCCGGCAAGCACGCGGAAGCGGAGAAAGTCGGCCGGCAAGCGTTGGAAATCGATATCCGCGATAGCGAGGTGCAAGAGGTCGTCCTGAACGCCCTGCTCGGTCAGAAGAAGCAGGCGGAGTTCGACAAACTGAAAAAAATCCTGGAAAAATAGTTAAAGCTCTTGGTCCGCGCATCGAATAGGACGTAAGACGGGAAATGCCAGGCGGCGCGCACTGATGCCGCCTGCACAGCGGATTGGTGTTGAATGTCCCTGTCTCTGACGCAGCTCCAGGCACTCATTCAGTCCACTTTCGGCGCAAGGGATCGGCAGCGCGGCATCGAAGGCACCTTCATGTGGTTCATGGAGGAAGTCGGCGAGTTGTCGGCCGCCTTGCGGAACGGCACGCAGCAGGAACGGGCCGCCGAGTTCGCCGACGTGCTGGCTTGGCTGGCGACGCTGGCCAATAACGCAGGCGTCGATCTCGAAGCAGCGCTACAGGAAAAGTACGGCACGGGCTGCCCTGGCTGCGGTCGGACACCCTGCACCTGCGCCCCGTCGGACAAACCGTAGCCCATCCTTTCGGGGATTCATCATGCGTCGATCCTTGCCGGTCTCTCTGGCCGCCCTGTTCCTGCTGCTGCCCGCCGCGGCCCTCGGCCAGCAGCCGCCCCGCTTGCAGATCGCCGCCGTGCGC
>JAGVLI010000296.1 GCA_020054355.1 Planctomycetales bacterium
CCAGCGCCTTCGGCTCCCGCGCCGGCGATACCTTCACCCGCATCACCATCGGCGTGGCCGCCGTCTGGATCCTGCTGCTCATGTTCCAGGTGAAGGTCGTCCAGACCACCAGCCCGTCGCAAGCCGGGGACACGACCAGCACGACCTTCGGCAAGTAGCACCCGCACGGAACCATACGAGTCGGCCGCGGAGCAATGGGGCCGCTTTCTTCCCAAGCCGGCCGCTCGGCGGCCGTCAGACACCTCGGTGGTTCCACGGCCGCCAAGCGGCCGGCTTGGGAAGAAAGCGGACTTTTGATGATGGAACCGGGCGACCCGCACCCAGAATCACACTCCTACTGACGAGGTCCGCGTGCTGCTGAGCATGACCGGCTACGGTGAAGCGCGTTTCCAGAGCGACGCGCTCAACCTGGCCATTGAACTGCGGGCGGTCAACAACCGCTACTTGAAGGTGTCGCTCCGGGCTTCGGAGCCTTATCACCTGCTGGATGCGGAGTTCGAGAAGGTCGTCCGCCGCTCGATCAAGCGGGGCACCATCCAGATTCACTTTCATTGCGAACGGCAGTACGCGCCCCAGGATTTCGTCATCAACACCGTGGCCCTGCGCAGCTACGCGGCCCAGGTGCGCGGCGTGTGCCACGAGTTGTCGGTGCCCTTCCAGGGGGAGACGCTGCTCGGCCACATGCTGACGCTGCCGGGCGTGGTGCCCGAGCCGGGCGCGGCCCAGCAGTCCGTGGACGAGAAATGGCCGGCGATCGAGAAGGTGCTGGAGCAGGCGCTGGCCAAGCTCCAGGCCATGCGCCAGGAAGAAGGCCGGGCGATGGCCCAGGAACTCTTGCAGCACCGCGATTTCATCGCCGGGCAGCTGGACGATATCCGCCGCCGCGCTCCCGCCGTGGTCGAAGGCTACCGGGACCGCCTGCACGAGCGCGTCCGCAAGCTGCTCGGTGAACTCGACGTCCAGCTCGACCGTAGTGAGCTTATCAAGGAAGTCTCGGTCTTCGCCGAGCGCAGCGACATTGCCGAGGAAGTGGTCCGCCTGGCCAGCCACCTCGACCAGTTCCGCGAGGTGTTGCAGGAGCCGGAAAGCCCCGGCCGCAAGCTGGAGTTCCTGGTCCAGGAAATGGGCCGCGAGACCAACACCATCGGCTCCAAGGCCAGCGACGTGGAAATTTCCCGCCACGTCGTCGAGATCAAGGGCACGCTGGAGAAGATTCGGGAATTGGTGCAGAACGTGGAATAGTCAGTGGCCGGTGGCCTGTGGCCAGTGGCCGGCAGCAAGGATCCGTCTGGTGACTTTATGTCACTGACCACCGGCCACTGATCGCTGACCACGGACAAGCAATGGCACCGCTGTTCATCCTGTCCGGGCCGTCGGGTTGCGGTAAATCGACGGTCATCCGGACGCTGTTGGCGAGCGAACCGGATCGGCCCCTGCGGCTGTCGGTATCGGCAACCACGCGCAAGGCCCGGCCCGGCGAGGAGCATGGCGTCCATTACTGGTTCTGGCAGCGGGACCAGTTCCTGCAAGAAGTCGAGGCGGGCGCGTTTCTGGAATGGGCCGAGGTGTACGGCAACTGCTATGGTACCCTGCAGCGCGAGGTCGGGCCGTACCGGCAGCAAGGCATCGGCGTCATCCTGGACATCGACACGCAGGGGGCGCGGCAGGTCAAGCAGCAGTGCCCCGACGCCATCCGGATCCTGCTGCGGACTTCGTCGATGTCCGCCTACGAGGAACGCCTGAAGAAGCGCGGCACGGAAACGGAAGAATCCTTGCAGCGGCGGGTAGCCGCCGCCCAGCGCGAACTGGACCGCGCCGCCGACTACGAATACACGGTCATCAACGACGACCTGGAAACGGCCGTCGCCGCACTGCGAAAAATCATCGAACGACTCTTTCCCAAGGACTAACTGCCATGCTGGATGAGCTGAAAGAAGAAGGCATCGTCAACAAGGTGGGCGGCCGGTTCAAGCTTTCGACGCTGATTCAGAAGCGCATGGTGGCGCTGAACACCGGGGCCAAGCCGCTGGTGGACCTGCGTTCGCCCGACAAGATGGCGATCGTCGTCCAGGAAATCCTCCAGGACAAAATTTACCTCGACATGTCCGGCCAGGTGCAGACGCGCGAGAACATGTCGGTGGACGTTTCCGGCGGCGCTGCCATGCTCGAAGCGTCCGATGGGGATTGAAAGTAGCCCGCCGCTCCGCGGCGGTACGAGCGGCGCAGCCGCGAGTGTCGCGCCCGCGATCGGCTGCTTCCCGAATCGCCAATAGACGGCGAAGCCCTGTCAGCCCGGCTATACCCGTGAAACAGAGGACTCAGGTTTTTTCATCCTTGCAACAACCGCTTGCCGCCGGCGCTTCACTCGCGGCTGCGCCGCTCGTGCCGCCGCGGAGCGGCGGGCTACTATGTGAAGTGATGCCATGAGCCAGTCCGCTCCCGCCGCGACTGCGGCAGGCACCGAGTATCGACCGCTTTCCGGCCTGGCACTGGCTGGCTTCGGTCTCGCGTTGCTGTTCGCATTGACGCTGCTCGTCGCCGCGGCCGTGGCGCTCCGCTCCGGAGCGCCGCTGATTCTCCATCCCAGTTTGCTGCTGGTTCCCGCCCTGATTGCCGGCGTATGCGGCCTGGCCTGG
>JAGVLI010000017.1 GCA_020054355.1 Planctomycetales bacterium
CTGGCCGACGACCCGGACCTGAGTCCGGACGGTGCCGACCAGTTTCGCCAGTTCGCCCGGCTTATCGTCGCCACCTGCCGTTGCGAATACACCCTGCTGCTGGAAAAACTCAAGGCATCGTACGCGCCCTTCGACGCCGACAGCGACGTGAAGCCGTTGACGAAGTTCAACGAGGAGGAACGACAACAGCGGCTGATCGACTTGTTGGGTGATTTTGCCTGGCTGATGGAGCGCGCCAACTACCAGCACCTGAATCGCGACGACATCGCACCGATCCTGCACACGCGCAGCGAGTGGGGCCTGATGGTGGACGTCGATTTCCATATCTTCGAGCGCCTGGCTATTTTCACCCGCGGCGACACCGTGGAACGCCGGCCCTTGCGCAAGCTGCGCCGCTTCATGAAACAGGAAGAAGTCGATGTGCCGGTCTGGCAGCGGCTGGTGATGATCATGAAGCTGCGCAAGCATCCCCGGCTGAGCAAGCGCATCGACACGGAACGGGTTTACTTGCAGCTTTTCAAGAACATCCCCAAGCTCGATATCAACATGCTGCTGCCCGGCGCCCGCGTGCGGATGACCCGCTTCGACCGCAGCAAGGTCGGCTTCCCGATGATCTCCGGGCTTGGCATGGCCCTGTACAACATCGCTCAGGATTTTGCCACGCTCGTCATGCAACTGGCGTCGCACCCGTCGCTGTTGATGTGGGGCCTGGCAACTGGCGGCGTCACCTACGGCACCAAGTCCTGGTTCAGCTACCTCACCACCCGCCAACGCTACAACCTGAACCTGACCCAAGTGCTCTACTTCCAGAATCTGGATACGAACGCCGGCGTGCTGATGCACGTCCTGGAGGAAGCCCAGGAGCAGGAATGCCGCGAGGTACTGCTGGCGTACTTCTTCCTCTGGCGGCTGGCCGGTTCGGACGGCTGGACGGCCGAAACGCTGCGGCAATGCATCGAGGAAGAATTGAAGAAGCGCGTCGAGTTGACCGTCCATCTGGAGGTTCACGACGCGCTGAGCAAGCTGGAACGGCTCCACTTGGTGGAGCAAGCCGGCGACCGCTGCCGGGCCGTGCCCATCCGCCAGGCGGTCGAAATCCTGCACAACCTCTGGAACGGCTACATGAAAACCAAGCCGCCCGATCGCTGGTCGGAGATCATGCAAAAGAGCAACCATGTGCTGGACTACTCGATCTAGCGTGTCGTCAGGCGACATGTTGCCAAAGAAGGATTTTTCTTTACCGCGAAGCGGTTGTATCACACAGCCCAGGGTTGCCGGTACTCCGGCTACCCTGGGTATGCGATCTGCAATATGCGATCTACCCCGAAGGGGTTGCATAAACTTATACCAATGAGTTTATGCAACCCCTTCGGGGTAGATGAAATGCCATTTACTCCCAAACCCAGGGTAGCCGGAGTACCGGCAACCCTGGGCTGTGTTATGTAACGCCTTCGGCGTAAAGAACCTTCACGGCGAACCTGGGCTGCGATCAATGACGCCCTCGGCAGCACCACTTAGCCATTGTCATTTTGAACTACAGGTGGCCGTTTACTGGCACACGCCATAGGACACCCAGGCTCTCGCTCATGGGGTCCGAAACCACTCACTCCTCACCACTAACCCCCTCACCGCCATGAACGATTCCTGGATCGCGGAGCGGATGCAGCACATCGAGTCCTCGGGCATCCGCAAGGTGTTCGAGTTGGCGCGCAGCCTGAAAGACCCGGTCAACCTCAGCATCGGCCAGCCGCATTTCGACGTGCCGCCCTCGGTCAAGGAGGCCGCACACGCGGCCATCGACCGCGGCGCGAACTCGTACACCGTCACGCAGGGCATTCCCGAGCTGCGCGAAAAGCTCAAGGCCGACGTACACAAGCAGCTGGGCCACGCCGACCGGGAAATCGTCATCACCAGCGGCACCAGCGGCGGCCTGGTGCTGGCCCTGCTGGTCACGGTCAATCCCGGCGACGAAGTCATCATGTTCGATCCGTACTTCGTCATGTATCCGCACCTGGTCACGCTGGCCGGCGGCAAGTCAGTCATCATCGACACCTACCCCCGCTGGCAAATCGACCTCGACCGCGTGCGGGCGGCCATCACGCCGCGCACCAAGGTCATCCTGGTCAACAGTCCGGCCAATCCCACGGGCGTCACGCTGCCGAAGGAGACGCTGAAGGGCCTGGCGGAGCTGGCCAAGGAACGCAACGTCTTGCTGCTGAGCGACGAGATTTATCGTGCCTTCTGCTATGACGAGCCGTTTTGCTCCCCAGCGGAATTCAACGAGGATGTGCTGGTCTTCGACGGCTTCAGCAAAGCGTATGGCATGACCGGCTGGCGGCTCGGCTACGCCCACGGCCCGCGCCGGGTGATCGAGGAAATCATCAAGTTACAGCAGTTCACGTTCGTTTGTGCGCCGAGCATGGTGCAGCATGCCGGCGTGAAGGCGCTGGATTTCGACGTGTCGGCCATTGTGGCCGAATATAAGCGGAAGCGAGACCGAATTTACGTGGGACTGAAGGACCGCTTCGAGATGGAAGTGCCTTCGGGAGCGTTTTATGCGTTTCCGAAAGCGCCGTGGGGCACGGCGACGGAATTTGTCAGCGAGGCGATCCGCAACAGTTTGCTCATCATTCCCGGCATCACTTTCAGCAAGCGCGACACGCATTTCCGCATCAGCTACGCGGCGGAAGACCGGACCATCGAGCGCGGCCTCGAAATCCTGAACCGAATCGCGAAACGGTGAGTGGTTCGAGAAGCACCTCGTTCCCAGGCTCTGCCTGGGAACGCACTGATCGCGAGGCTCCGCCTCGCCCATCCCTGACTTGCCAAACTGCTTGAATCGCGTCGAACCTCGGAATCGAGGCAGAGCCTCGAATGCAGTGCGTTCCCAGGCCGGAGCCTGGGAACGAGGATACGCTTCTACGAAGCGTCGCGAACCCTGGAATATCACCGCGCCACCGGCAGCGGCGGATCGCGCTGCAATTCGTAAGAAAATGCACCCAGCAATTGGCCCCGTTCTCCCGCGTGGCACTCCAGGCACTGCTTGGTGGCCCGCATGGCGCCTACCATGCGAATCACGTTGGTCGTGGCTTCGGTCTGTAGGTCTTCGCCGTCCCGCAACGATTTCAGGGCCTTTTCCTCAAACGAGTTCAACGTCCGCACCTTCGCCTTGGCCAGCTGGTCCATGCGCGGCAGGTGCTCGGAGAGGTAGACTGCCGGTTGCTCGTGCTTCAACAGGCTGACCAGCTCCAACCTCTTCAGCTGCCAGCGCTCCTTGTCCGTATCCGCATTCTTTTTCTCCACGAAGTCTTTGAGTTGAACCATATAGCGGAACTGGTGAGACTGAAAGCCCGAGACGTTGTCGCGATCCTTGACGTGTCCGAAGAAACTTGGATTGACGAAGTCCATCATGCCGGCGCGGTGGAGTGTGGTTACCTGTTCGACGGAGGGCATGCGCGAAGTTCCGGCTGCGGCCGCAGTCCGCGGAAGCGCAACGGCATCGCCGACCTGCTCGGCCGACAGGGGAGACAGCGTGGCCAGCGGAATCGGCTCACCCTTCGGCAACTGGAAGTAGTGCATCGACGGCTCCGGAGCGCGCATTCTGCCGAAGCCGAATCCCTCGCGGCCGACGAATTTCTCGACTTCATCGGTGTGCAGCATCCGCAGCGATTCGGCACGCTGGTCCCAGAGTTGGTGCCCTGACTGCATTTTTTCCTGGTCGTCCAGCTGCTTGACGGCGGCATCGGTCAACTGCGGCGCGGAAACGATGTTGGGGTCCTGGCGGATGCGCTCGGCTTCGTAGGCCAGCCGTTGGCTCAGCGATTCGTAGGGATACCTTCGACGCAGTTCCTCCACCAGTTCCTTGAAATCGGCTTCCTGGGCGCGCTTCTTGCTGTCGCCAAGGATGTGCGGCTCGGCATAACCATAGTGCTTGATCAACTTTTGTAATTTCTCGTCAGTCAGCTTCATCGTCGCGTCGGCCTTGCCCGCCGACGGTGATTGGACCCGCAGTTCGGCGCCGTCGAACGCCGCCGACACCGCCAGCGTCACCATCACCGCCACGCCGAGGCCGATGGACCACCAGATCGCGGAGTGTGTTGTCATGAGCAGGCTCTCTTTCGTGAAGTTGCGAAGCAAACTACACGTCGCCTACTCTAACGACTCGGAGGCCGGGCCGGTTGTAAAGCGTTTGTAACGACCCTCGGAGGCAATTCGCGGAGAGATCCGTATCGCAGGCAGTGAAGAGGAGGATTCGTTAGGGCATCGCGCCAGGCTTCAAGGCTCAGGGCTTGTCGCGCGCCTTTTGGTCGAGTTTCTCGAACTCGGTCGCCAGGCCGTTGCTGCGGGCCAGGAAGGGCTGGGCTTCCCGCACGGCCCGGAGGGCTTCCGTGCGATTGCCTTCGAGCAGGGCCTTTTCACCGGCCTTGAGCAGCCAGCGCAGCCGGCGGTCCAGTTCGTCGGTGGTGCCGGGCCGATCCAGCAAGTCGTGGATCAGGGGGAAGGCCGCCGCCCATTTGCCGTGATCCAGCTGGGCCTGCACGAGCATCTCGGTCGCTGTCACACCCAGGGCGCGGGTGGCGTCCGTGCGCTTCCAGCGTTCGGCGACCTCGGCCAGCAGCTGCAAACGGCGGTTGCCCATCTGGGCGGTGAGCAAGGCGCGGTCCCATTGCCGGACCAGTTCCAGGTTGCCCGAACGGGCCATGATCTCGATCATGGCGCCCCAGGTTTTCTCCAGGACCCGGCCGTCTTCCCGCGCTTGCAGCCTGCGCCACAGGAAGGGCAGTTCCACCTGGGCGCCCGTCTGGCCGATGACCGTGGCGGCCCGGCTGCGGACGCCCGAATCCGGATCGCGCAGCAGCAGTTCTTCCAGGCGGGTCAGCATCCGGGACCGCTGGCCGTCGGTGAGCGGCTTGCCCTCGTTGACCAGTTTGCCCAGCGCGCCCACCAGGCCAAAACGCACCGTCACGGCGGGGTCTTCGAGCGAGGCCAGCAGGTTGTCGAGCACAGTGGGGTCAGCCACCCGTTCGAGTGCCTGCGCCGCGGTCTGGCGCACCGATTCGGACTGGTGTCGCAGCAAGCC
>JAGVLI010000871.1 GCA_020054355.1 Planctomycetales bacterium
ACATGATCGGACGCTCCGTCTGGGGTGGAAAATAGGCAAACCTCCTTCACACCTCACCAACAGACCAAATTTTCCACCTACTTTCGAGACGCCCACCCCTCGACAGGACCTGCCAGCGATTTTGTTTGACGCTGCACTACCCCAAAGTTAAACTCTGCGCCGTCTGAAGCCACTACGTCGTAGATAGATTGGGTAGCTCAGATCCGAGCCTCAGCGCCTGCAGGCCGGCGGCAAGCGAATGTTGCCGCGATACGAGGACCGCAGGCGCGTAGTTTCTTCGACGAAGTCTCGAAAGGCCGCTAGTGAGGGCAGCAAGCACAGCGAGATCTTGACGTTCTCGCTTGCCAGTTGGCTGCGATCCTAACCGTCGCCAGCCAGATTCTTCGCGGCTTTTGCACGGCGTACCAAGCGCTATTCTCCGCGCCTGTCGAACGCGATTTTGCACGATCACCAGACCAAAAGGGGTACTTGCCAATGCGCGCCTGCCGAACTGCTGGCACAATCTTCATGCGACGCCTCCCGCCGGTACTACCAATCCGGCGTGTCTCGCGCAGTCGACTAATCGCACTGGCAGGAACTTGCCTGCTGTTGTTCGCTGCGCCGTTGCAGGCAGGTCCGTTTTCCGTTCGGCCGGTGCTATTTGTTCCCGATCCTGCTTCGTTTCCCGTTGGTTTTGAACCTACGCCCGCCGAACTTCAAGAAGACTTGCAAAATATCACCGCAGCGATGCAACGCGTGCGCATGGGGTATGCCGGGGCGTTAGGCCTCGACACCAGCTTCTTGATCGAGCCCGCGATCCAGCTCGATGCTTACGGCGGATTGAGCGACTACGGCATCACTTGGAATGATCCCAGTCGCCGCTACGCGGACGGAATTGCCATCGATCCGTCCTTCTGGACTTCGGTGCTGCTGGAAACAGGGTCGCGCGGCTATGGGATCGGCACCACCGTCAACCCGTTCCTCAACATCGTCTTTGTCAAGGGAGCCGGTGGATATGCCGGCGGGGCGCAGTACCATAACAAATCCGGTGGTGGAAACGCCATTCTCGCAGATTGGGCACTCGACTCGTACGCGGATCGCGTGCCTCCCGACGATGCGGTTTGGTGGTGGACTGGCGCTCGACAGCAAACATCGGCCCTCGCCCATGAACTGGGGCATGTCCTCGGCTTAGCGCACCCCGATTTGCTCAACCCCACCACCGGCACGAACGATTTCCCTTACTCGTTCATGGGCAGTTGGTGGGATTGGCCCAACTGGCCGACGAATCCAGCCGATCCCACGTGGCCGCTCTATGGCCTCCATGGCTGGGCTGATAACCAAGGTCCCTCGGGCAGCACTCCCAGCTATGCCGATCAGTTCTTATTGCAGTATCGAAACAGGTGGTTTGTCACGCCCGTTCCCGAGCCATCGACCTTGGGGCTATTGACCAGTGCCGTGCTTGCGATTGTCCTCGCCTGCGTCGCCGCAAAACGACGATTGCCCTGGCGAATTCTCGCAGCCGCTTGTTGTTGGCTATCGCTGGCGGGGCCTGCGCAAGCCGGGCTGTTCATCACGCCGTTGGAAGGCGTGCCCAACCAGGATTGGGCGATTGCCTACTATGTCGACCTGAATAGTACGTCCCAGATCAGCGACTACTTGGGTGGCACGTACAGCTACAACGGGCATCCCGGCATCGATATCGTGCTTCCGAACCTGGCTGCCGTGGATGAAGGTTGGGATGTTTACGCCGCGATGGACGGCAAAGTCATCCAGTCGCACGACGGTGAGTTCGATCGCGACAAGCCGAGCGCCAATCGCAATGGAAATTACGTTTTCATCGATCACGGCGGAGGCCTGGTCACCTGGTACTTGCACATGCGGCAGAACTCGGTGGCGGTCCAGGTAGGCGACGTCGTCAAGCAAGGCCAGGTCATCGGTCAGGTCGGCAATTCGGGGCTTTCGGACCTGGCCCACCTCCACTTTCAAGTCATGCAGAGCGGAGTGCCTATCGAAACGTACCTGAATCCAAGCTTCTACTGGACTGACCCGCTGCCGTACGCAGGCGATGTCACCGGCCTGCTCGACGCGGACATGACCGACCATATTCCAAGCTTTGCGGAGATGTACCAGCGCCCTCAGGTAATCGACACCTTCTACCCAAGCCAGAGCAAAACCCCCACCTACTGGCAGTTCCTGCACGGGTTGCACGACGGCGATCAGATCCTCTACCGCTGGTATCGCCCGGACGGATCGCCCTACAAGGCGCAGCTCTATCTCCCGCAGGACTCCAGTTGGAAATGGTGGTGGTCAAGCATCACCCTGCCCAAGAACGCGGCAGGCACCTGGCGGGTGGAGTTTTATCTTAACGACGACCTCTTCGCGGAAGATTCGTTTCTGGTAGTACCCGAGCCGGCGACAGATGTTCTGTTGTTGATTGGTTTAGTAGCGCCACTTGCGGTCGCCGTAGCTTTGCGGCGTAACAACAGGCCTGCAGTTGCCCCAGCGCGACGTTGCCAAGCTAAAGGCCAGATTCGTTAGCGCATAAACGATGTATGGCTGGAGCCCTTTATTGATGAACCCTGCTTGCAGGTCTTCCTGGTCAAAAATCGACCAGCCACTTGTAAAGCAAGTTTTCCGCGTTTAATATGTCGCCGCTGCTGCACGAGTTTTCTCGCTGCGGCGCGATGTGTACTAAGCAAGTACGTTGATTGTTTGAGTTTTCAGGTCTGCCAATCGGGTATCGCTAGTGACGTTGATTCAAGAGCCGCTCAGGGCGGTCCCATGGACCACCAGTAGCCGGTTCTGACGTCACAACCCGATTACCACTCCGGCAACTCTTGCCCGGCCTGATTCGCCCGTACGTTCCCCGGCCACTTTGGCTGTTCGTTTCGTCGTCGCGTTTCTCGTCGCGCGACGGTTGGCGGAGCTGCTGTGCGAAGTCTCGCGCGCTGTGGGCTAGTGGGCTCGAGTCGGTCTGTCACCAGACGGCTCGAAACCGCCCCCCGCGAGGCTTGCCCGTGATCGCGCTTGCGAGCCAAGGATTGTCGGCCCGCGGCACGTCGCGAGGCGCTGGTTTTCCGAAAACAGGGAAGAAAGTTCACACAACTTTGACGAGGAGTTCCTGCCAATGCGAAATCTCAAACTCTGGACGATGCTGGCTCTGGCGGTTGCGGTCCATGCCGGTTCGACACGGAACGCTCACGCCATTCCCGTGAATATCGACTTCAATGGGCCCTCGCAGGCCTTTGTCGGCATCACGTCGGCTTTCGGCACGATGTCGGCCTTCGGATCCGGCCAGGCGTTCAATGCGAAGAGCGGCAAGGTCGAGCCGTTTTCGTTGACTCCGCCGAATATTCACCCGCTCACGCTGGCCGGCGGCTTTGCCCTGGTCAACTCGCAGCCCGACAGCATCGGCACCGCGCTGTTCGATATCACGCCGGGAGCGATCACCAGCATGTCGAACGTCGACGTCGATCTGCTCAACGGCACCAAGGTGCCCATCGTCTTCAGCCAGATCACGTTGACCAGCAACAGCGCCATCCCGATCTTGCAAAAGATCACGGTCGATGCCGCGGGCGATGCCAGCAAAATCAACTTCTTCCAAACCGGTGCTGCGACACTGGTGCCGCTGGGCCCGGGCATTGGTACGTATAGCATCCCCGGTGACTTCGACGTGCAGGTCACGAACTTCACCGCCACGCTGTTTGGCATCTTGCCATTCAACCTCGGAAGTCTCAGCACCATCGTGCCCAGCGCGCTGACGGGCACGTACACCATTACCGGTCCGCCGAACTCCGCCAAGCTCACGCTCGATGGCACGCTCGGTTTGCAGGTGCCGGTCAACGTAGCGGACAGCTTTGTCCTGAATCTCACGAATCCGTTGTCGCTGACCGTGTCGGCCAGTGCCGCGGCCATCGCCACGGTGTTCATCAACGTCGGTTATCACCTCGAGCAGGATCAGCTTGTCGTGCCCGAGCCGGGCAGCATCGCCCTGCTGGGAATCGGCGTGGCGATGTGCGGCGCGGTCGTCTGGCGTCGTCGCCGCTCGCGCTGATGTGCTAATTAACGCGGCCGCTGCGGCGCAGCTCGCGCCGCGGCGGTTTTTTTACGTTGGACGCTGTCCCAGCACTCTGGAGCAGGGGCCATGCACAAGTTGTCGCACTGGCGGGCACCAGGCAACGCCAAGATCACCCTCGACCGCATCCTCGTCCTGGCAGCGCCGATCACCGCAAGCACAGCGTGTGTGGTGAGGAAGTGCGCTGGGGTTCTCACGTTGGTGTTTGCCGCGATGCTGGTGTCGGATTCCGCGCGGGCGGCGACCCTGACATTCACGACCGGCCTCAAGCTCTGGCTCGATGCCACGCAGGGCGTAACCACTTCGGACAGCACGGCAACCAGCTGGGCCGATCAATCGGGCAACGGCCACCATGGCTCGCACACGTCAGGCGCGCCGCAGCTTGTGCCTGGTGCGATCAACGGGCTGGCCGCCATCAGCTTCAACGGCGCGGGGGATTATTTCAGCCTGGCCGGTGGGCAGGTGCTCTTCAGCGATAGCTTCACCGTGTTTGCCGTGGCCACCGACACGGGCGACAGCGCCGGTTACCGCGAGATCTACTCGAATTGGGACCCGTTTAACCAGTGGTCATCGGTTTTCTTAGGAACCGCCGATGGCGCCAGTCCCGCGCGTTCGGGCCGCCTGACCGACGGTTTGTACGCCACCGACGTGCTGGCCGATCCTGTGTCGCCTGTTGTCATGTGGGGCGTCTATGAAGGTGGCGTCGACGCGCAGTTGTTTATCGACGGCGGCCTGGTCGGTTCCGAAGTGCAAAATAGCCTTCCCGCCGATATCGATAATCCCAATGGTCAGCGCGATCTGAGCACGCCGTCGTTCATCGGTCAGCAGGGGAGCTTTGCTGGCGAGTACTGGCAAGGCTTGATCGGCGAAGTGCTCGTTTATCAAGGAGCCCTCACGCCGGAACAGCAGACCGAGGTTTACGACTATCTCTACGCCAAGTGGTTTGTCGTTCCCGAACCCAGCAGCCTGCTGTTGGCCGTGGCCGCCATCGCGGGCCTGAGCGTTGCCGCGGTG
>JAGVLI010000699.1 GCA_020054355.1 Planctomycetales bacterium
CGCGTCCTTGGCCGGTTCCTGCGCGCGGGCCGGCAGCAGGCCGCAAACGACGGCCAGGCCGCAACACAGCGCGGTCCAGGCGTTCGCTCTCTTCCAGGTAGACATGACAATCCTCTCCAGGTGCGGACAAGCGGGGTTAGCGTGCATCGTGGTACGAATCGGCCCGGATGGCAAGCGGAAATCCGGGCCGGCGAGTGGGATTGCCGTCAGCCGGCGTTGCCTGCCGACGCCCAGGCATTTATATTGACTGCTGGTTCCAGCCTGACCACGACGCTCGACGACGGCTCCTCCGGGAGTCCAGGAGACGATGTTGCCATGAAAGCACGACCGCGCATCAAGAGTTACCGCAAGACCCGCTACAACCGCTGCCCGAAGTGTCAGAAGATGCTCCGCCGCCACACCAAGCGCTGCCCGACCTGCAGCACGGCCCAGTTCAAGGTGCCGTTTTGAGCCGAGTCCCGCGCGAAACGATGAATCTCAACGGGCCGTGGACGCCGCTGGTGCGGTTGCGCGCTTGCGTCCGCCCGACCTACCGGCCATAATCGTAGCTGCTTCCTTTCGCGGAACTCGAAGGCTCTGCTGCAATGGCCAATTCCGAAGAATCGGTCGATGTCTTCCTGCCGAGCGGCCGGCTCCGGCCCGAACTGGTCGACGAACCGGCCAACGGCGTCTTGCAGCAATCGCTGCGCATGGCCCACGACACCTGCTGGGACAGCATCCGCAGCCCGCACGTCTTCATGGGCCTGCTGGCCACCCCCGACCAGGGCGTCAACAACTGGGGCGAACGGCTGGGCGCCGACCTGCCCAAGCTGCTCGAGCAGTTCCGCGAGTTGTTTCGCCAGGAGGACGGCGACGCCGAGGCGCTGCTGGTGCTGAACCGCGAGTTCCTGTCCGACAACGTCATCCGGCTGCTGCGCGATTCCTTCAACCGCGCCCAGGAACACCAGCGCCGGCAGATCACGCCCATGGACCTGCTCATCAGCCTGCTGACCGCGCCCAACAGCATCGTGGCCGAGTGCTTCGAGCGCATCGGCGTCACGGCGGCCAAGCTGACCGAGTTGGCGGTGATGGCCGAACAGGCCATGCGCAAGAAGTGATTTTCGCCGCTCGCGGCTTCGCATAAACCTACAGGCCGGGCGACATCCCAGGATGTCGTCCGGCCTGTTGACGTTCGCGGTCTCCGTGGTGACAGGTTTCTAACCTGTGCGACCAGTCAACTGTCGGTTCCACAGGTTGGAAACCTGTGCCACGTCCTTGGATGATGTGGCGCGGGCAGCCGCAGAGGCGTTCGCCTTGGCGGAAGAACGGGCTAAGGCGATGGCGGCGAAGACTTCAGGTTGAAGTAGATGGCTCCCAGGACGGCCATGCTGATGATGTACGGCACCGTCGGGCAGCAAAGGCCGGCAAAGACGGATTGAACCGTACTGGCCGTATAGTATTCGTCCCGATCCGGCCCCCAGTAGAAGTCCGGTGCCTGCGCGACGCAAATGGCGAACCAGACGGACCCGGCGACTATCATCAGGACCGGCCAGAGGCAGGTTGCAATCAGGATCAGTAGTTTTACGGTGCGCAATTCAGGAAGCCCTTGTATTACCACCCCTTTGGTGGATCTGGATTGTTGAATTTTTCAAGCACCGCTTCCAAGGTCGTCAGGTCGCCATGCGACACGAAATAGCAGCCGTAGTATTTGCTTGGTGCGTTGCCATCGACCGAAATCTTGAGTTCATTGCAGATTGATCGCAATACGTAAACCTCCATGCGCCTTCCGTCAGGGACTTGAATGGTCAGCGTGTTGCCGATTATTCCGCGCTCTGCCTCGTCTGGAAGGTCAACGTCCACGCATCCGTAGATTGCCGTGAATTCGTCGTCGTATTTGGCTTCGACGATATGGGCAAAGCCCTTCCAGCGGCCGTTGACGGTGCATTCGGTCTTCCACTGCATGGCGAAACTCCTGGATTTCGAGGTCGATCATGCCAGACAGTAATTCGCTGCATTGCAGGTATTCTTGTCTACCGCAGCATCTTCCCCGCATTCCTTTCCGCAAACTCGCGCGCAAAGTCATGGTTCCAGAACCGCAGTGTATGTACGCTGCCGTTCCAGCCATCGTAGATGACGGCTGGACCAATCTGACGAGTATTCACCCTTTCCAGGCAGGGAAAGCAATACGGCACATCCCACCATCCGGTCTTTGTTCGGCCGGCGCGATCCGGACGGGTATGGCTGGCTCGATAGATCGTCTCTTCGCGCCCGAGGCAGGACGCGCACTTTCCCGGCCAACTGATGATTCGCGCTGAAACACGCAGCTCCACCCAACCGCTCGGCAAGGGAGGCGGCGGATGCCTCTGTGGCGGCGGGGCAGTCTCGCCTGGCGTGTAATGGACCACAGGCAGAACATCAAGAATGTCGGGCAGAGGGTCACGGCACCTTGGTTGCGGCGGCTTGATGATTGCCGGCAGATGCTGTGGCTCCGGGATGAACAAGCCGGTCGGTGGCTCCGGGTCGTCGATCAATTCCCCCAACACTGGGGCCATCGGCGGAATAACTTTCGGCTTGGGCTTCGGAATCAGGATTAGTTGAGCGCACGACGGGCACTTGAATTGTTCGCCAGCGAACTTCTCCGGACGCTCCAGAGTCACGCCGCAAAGAGCGCACTTGAAGCGGACCAGCGGAGTTTCTGCTGCGGGCGACGCTGGCGTGGGCTTTGCTGGCTCTTTGGCGTCCGGCTCGAAGGAATAGAGGGAGTTCTGTCCAGGAACTTCGATTGCTCCGTTGCATCGCGGGCACTTCGACTTCGTGCCCGACTTTTCGTCCGGAGCCTTCAATTTGGCTTGACAGTGCGGGCAGGCGAAGCGAACGGGCATTGGCGAATCTCGCTGGGGATGAAGGGCAAATCTCGACAGCAATCTTCAATGACCAGCGGTCCGCACGCAAGGAAAATTCCCGCAATGCACCGTACGGCCTTGCGACGCAGCAATTCCGCGTGGGGCGGCGGCCCTTATTTCTGCTTGTTCCTCTCCGATGTGCGCCCGAACTGGAAGCCGCCAACCGACCCGGCGGCAAATCCGAGAACCAGGCCGACGATAATATCGATCTTGTCTGCCTTGGCATAGGCAAGGAAGAGCCAGGAAATAAGGAGGACGAAGCCAAGGATCAGGAGAATGGCGAGCAAGGTCGCGCCGGGAATGACATAGGTTTCCAGTTTCTTCTGAGCCGCGGACGCCACATCCTTTTTCTCTTGCGCCTTCAACGCAACCGTGATGTGTTCCGCCGTAACTCGCTCCATGATCGGGTTGCGGCTTCCGCCAACGCCGACATGCACCAGCAGTTGCTGGGCAACTGCCTGGACCACCGGCTCCAGCTGCCTGGTCAACTCCTTCGGATTGGCGGATATTTCGCTCAGGGACGGAGCGGGCGCTTGCCCTTCGGCAGTGCCTTCCGGTTTACCCGGATCGGCTGGGATCGGGCTGCTCATGGATTTGCCCTAATATGGATGGGGTAAGGCTGGCCAGATACTGTTCGGCGAATCCGAAAGCGCCCTGGACCTGGGACTGGATCAGATCGCTGGCTTTCTGGGCCAACGAAATCCTCATCAACTCCTCGGCCAGCATCTCCAGGAACGCCCGCTGAATCGGCGTGTAGCCTGGATGCTCGGCAAGGGCTTCGATCTTCCGGCAGATTTCAGCCATCGTTGCAAGGTCCATGATGGAATGAAGAAGGCCCCACCGGAATTTCCGGCGGAGCCCCCCTGTGCTTCCGAGAGAGAAATCATTTCTGCTTCTGCCGTTACTGTACCGCAGGCGTTAGCCCAGTCAATAAGGCAGCGGCCATCGCAAGACACCATTTGCGCAAAGGGCCAGTGTTCCTGCGGTTCGCAGCGGGGAAAATAAATCTACGATTTCCGCCGGGGTGCAGCTCTTGCCGTATTCATCGACTTTGCCGGGCGTCCCAGCTGACCTGCCTGCATATCCACGCCACAGTAATGTGAGCTCAGGTTTCCAACCTGTGCAACAGGGTCCAAGCCTGTCCATAGGTTGAAAACCTGCGCCCACGTCCTCATTTGTTCTTCTTCGCGTCGGTGATCTTGTCGAGTTCCTCGATGCTGCGCCCCAGGTAAATGTGGTCGTAGTAACCGGCGGTGCCGTCCATCGGGGTCAATGCGATGCCGTGCAGCAGGAAGGGCGCGTTGCCGAAATCCTTGAACAGGTCGCGGGTGACGACCGTCCATTCGCCCGGCGACTTGTCGTCCACCTGCAGCGCGCCCCAGCCCACGACATTCTTGCCGGCGCAGTAGCGGTTCTCCCAGCCGCGCGTGTTGGTGTGCAGCTGGAGCATGATGCCGTTGCCGCCGGCTTTCTTCCACGCGAAGCGGATGTAGCGGTACTGGCCCATTTCCGGCTTCTCGGCGATCGGGAAGGCCCAGCCCGCAATGTGCGGGTTGTAGCGCTGGGACGGCTGCACCTTGATGCTGGCCGTGCCGGAGAACTTGTCGTTCATTTCCGCCGCCGCCGGCCCGTCCTCGTGGATCAGCTGGGCGAGCAGCAGGTTGTGGTGGTCCTCGAACAGCTCGACCGTGGCGCCGCCGCCGTAGGGTTTGGTCTTGCCGTAAACCTCGGCGGCGCGCATACGGATTTCCTTGTCGGGGTCTTCCAGGGCTTTCAGGGCCACCGGCGCGATGGCCTTCGGGTCGCCGCCGATCTGGCTCAGCGCCATCAGCGACAGCAGCCGCACGTCGCGCTCCTTGTCCTTGACCGCCTCGATGAGCGTGTCCGAGGCATCCTTGGCTTCCGCGCCCAGCTGGCCCAGCACCCAGGCCGAGCGGGCGCGCAGGTCCTTGTCGGGGTCCTTGGCGACCAGTTC
>JAGVLI010000899.1 GCA_020054355.1 Planctomycetales bacterium
CCAGCTTGAAGGTCACATCCGGCCCTTCGATCGGTGGCGGGGGCAGCTTCGGGGCCAGTGGCCGCCCCGACGGATCGTTGTAGGTCAGGGCGCTGTTGCCGTCTTGCGGATCGGGCGGATCGAACGTCACGGCTTCGACCACCAAGCCGTATTGCTGCCGCAGACGTTCGGCGTGCATCTTGCGGAAGGCGGCCTTGAACTTGGCGCCGTCGTTTTTGGCTTCTTCAATGGCCTTCTTCGTCGATTCGACCATCCACTTCGCTTCATTTAGCATCGTGCCGGCGTCCACGGGGCCGGCGACGACATGCAGCACCCGGCCGTCCGGAGCGCAGAAGTAAGCCGCGACATTGCCGCCTTGCTTCTGGTTGCCGACGATCCGGAAAGTCGCGACCTTCTGGAACGACGAGCAGAAATGTTCGTTGATGAACTTGCCCACTTCAGGATTCGCCAAAGCGTTCACACGGAGCGCTTCCGCGTTGTTTCAGGTAAAGCGGGGGTCTTCAAAGTTTCCGGAAACGTGCAGCACGAAGACCAGCTTCTCCTGCTTCACCGCGGCGCGGGCGGCGTCGGAAGGCGTGTCGTAGAAGTCGATGCTGGTGCCGTGATCGCCGCACGTTGCCGGCTTGGCCGGTTCCTTGCCGAACGCGGTCGGCGCGACCGCCAAGGACAGGGCAACGGCAGCAAGCCATGCCAGGGAACGCATATCGAACCTCCTCGGTAAACGACCGTTCGGGGACTGTCGATAATAAGACGAGGCAGCTGGTCTGGCGGATTGCAGCAGCACGGATTACCCCATTTGCCGCGACCACCAGCAACCCGGGCAAGCCGGGTGGCGTCGGGCCGTTGGTGGCAACAAATGTCATCGACGGATCTCCCGGCGAATGGCCGAGTGAAGGGAAAGGTGGTCCGCGCAGCGCCGGGCGCCGCGCGGACCCCATCGGGTACAACTCAACGGTCGGGGGCTTCCAGCTCGAAGCCGTCGCGACCGTTGGTCGAGGGTTGCAGGTTCGTCGGCCGACGCTTCCGGGGCGTCGCGTATGAAAGGCACTACGCGGCAGAACTGGGAGAGCGAGGGCTTTGGCGAGCAGCAGGTCGCCAGTGGTGGATGGCGACCTTGGCGCGGACTGGGGGCGGGAGCATGACGGCATGGAACAGCGGGGGCGATGGATGGAGTGCAAGGTGGCGGCAGAGACGATCGCGAGCGGTGGAGGGTGGGGCAGCGAGCAATGAAGAGCGATCGCCGTCTTGGAGCGAGCAGTTCAGCGGCGCCTTCAAGTCGGAGCCTGATACCGTCGCCGCCAGCTCGCCTTCGGCGTACCTGGTGTAGTCAGCTCGAAAATCCGCGCGCATTTGCGACAAGCGGCTGGGCGACAATTGGCACTTGCGTCCCAGTGCGCCGGTGCGTTCCCCCAGCAGGTAATCCGGCCGGAACAGCACAAATCACCGTGAGTCCTTGCAAATCGAGCGGAGGGGAAGGGATTCGAACCCTTGAACGCCTTGCGGCGTCTCCGGTTTTCAAGACCGGTGCAATCGGCCGCTCTGCCACCCCTCCGAATGTGCCGGTAAGCATTATAGGGGCTACGGAAGTCACGGAGAAGCCGCCTGCCCCCGCCAGCCACGAAACCTCACGCTGCGAATCTTCCTCCGGTTTGCTCGGCGACGCCGCCGTTTGAGGTTTCTGAACCCATCGACTCGTTCTGTCCGAACGCTCTTATCGCTGGTTGCCCCCGACGGCTGCTTCCACATACGCCCGAAAGTTTTCCACCGGCGTGGCCTTGTCCACTCCATGATTGAGATTGACGATGTGCCGTTGCCCGCCGCCGGCCGCCAGGCAGCGGCGCGTCGCTTCCCGCACCTGTTCCGGCGTGCCGCCGCGCAGCAACTCTTCATCGACGTTGCCCTGAAAGACCAGTTGCGGATATTGCCGGCGAGCGGCGGCCAGGTCGTGGCAGCCGCCCAGGCTGACGACGTCCGCACCGGAGCCAGCCATCAAATCGAGATACGGGCATTCCTTCACGAACAGGATGCGCGGTATGCCCGCAGCCGACTGGAATATGGCGCGGTGATACGGCTGCGCCCACCGCTGATATTCTTCCACACTGAGCATGCCCGCCCAGGAATCGAAGAGTTGATAAAGGTCGGCCCCATCGGCGGTCAGCACGTTCAGGAAATGCACGGTGGCGGTCCTCAGCCGGTCGAGCAGTTGCTGCCAGACGGCGGGCTGCTCCGCGATGAAGCGTCGGGTAGCAGCCAGGTCTTTCCCGGTGCCGATGCAATAAGTCGCCACGGTGAAGGGCGCGCCCGCGAAGACGATGACCGGCAACGTACCGTTCAGTTCGCCCCGGACATGCGCCAGCAACTGCCGAATATGAGCGAACCGCTCCGGCTCGGGTTGGGCCGTCAGGCGTTCCACATCCTCCAGCGTGCGGATCGGTCGGTCGGGTACCGGACCCTGGGCCGGCTTCAGGGCGAACGGCAAACCCATTGCCACGGGCAGCGTGGTGATGTCGTAGAAGAGAATGATGCCATCGACGCCGAAGCGCCGTGGCAGCAGCGAAGCTTTCGCCGCCAGTTCGACGTTCTCGGAGAATTCGTAGAACGACAGGCCCGCCCGCACCTTGTTGAATTCCGGGTCCCAGCGGCCCGCCTGGCGCATGGCCCACACCGGCGGCCGTTCGACGGTTTCGCCACGGGCGGCACGAACCAGAAGATGACCAGGTGACAAGGTGACAGGGTGACAAGGTGACGACGGATTCATGACTATCCCGACCGTAGTAAGAACATCAAGGCTATCCTATCACCTTGTCACCTTGTCACCTTGTCATCCTTGGTGCCGACATACAAGGTGGCGATGCCAAACGTGAACGAATGCCAGACCACTCCCTTCAGGCCGTGCTGGCGCAATCGTTCCGCCAGCGCCTCGCCGTCGGGGAACTCGGTGACGCTGGCCGGCAGATAGCGGTATGCCTGGTCCTTGCTTTGCGAAATCAGCTGGCCGACTCTCGGCAGGATGTTGCGGAAGTAGAAGCGATAGAGCCGGCCGAACAGCCAGTTGCGCGGCTGCGAGAACTCCAGGATGGCCACCTTGCCGCCCGGCCGGGTGACGCGCGCCAGCTCGGCGATGCCCTTATCGGTATCGGTGACGTTGCGCAGGCCGAAGGCGACCGTGGCGATCTGGAACGAGTCGTCGGGAAACGGCAGATGCTGGGCATCGGCTTCGAGAAAGCGAATCCGCTCGCCCGCGCCGCGGCGCTCGCTCTTGGCCACTGCCCGGCAGAGCATTTCATGGCAGAAATCCGCGCCGGTGATCGGACATTGCCCGTTCGCCGCCCGATCGTAGGCCAGCGCCAGGTCGCCAGTACCCGTGCAGAGGTCGAGGATCGGCGCGCCCGCGACGGGCGGCACGAGGCGGGTGGTCCGCCAGCGCCAGTAGCGGTCGATGTTCAGGCTCAGCAGGTGGTTGAGCAGATCGTAGGTGGGTGCGATGCTGCCGAACATCCGGCGGATGCGCACTTCCCGTTTATCGACCAGCACCGCGGTCATGGCCTGCTCCTGGAAATTGTTTCAGCCGCCGGTTTTTCTATCGAAAGGCGCGCCGGCCCGCCACGGACTAGAATGCCATCCATGCAACCGCTAGCGAACTCCGTCGATAACCGCGTGCTCGGCATCTTCGCCAAGCGGCCCGTGCCGGGCCAGGTGAAGACCCGGCTGGCTGCCGAGACTTCGCCCGACTGGGCGTCCGAGGTCGCCCGCGCTTTTCTCCTGGACACGCTGGAACGAATGAGCAGCATTGCCGGTCGCCGGGTGCTGGCCTTCGCGCCGGTCGATGCGGAAGCCTACTTCGCCGAAATCGTGCAGGAGCGATATGAGTTGGTGTCGCAAGGCGACGGCGATCTCGGCCAGCGCATGGCGAGCTTCTTCGCCCGGCAGCAGGAGAACGGCGCGACCGCAACGGTCCTGATCGGCACCGACAGCCCGACACTGCCGGTCGCCTACATCGAGCAGGCTTTTGTGGATTTACGGTCCGCCGACGTGGTGCTCGGCCCCGCGACCGACGGCGGCTATTACTTGATCGGCTGTGGGAAACGCTTGCCGCCGATCTTCACCGGCATTCGCTGGAGCAGCGACCGCGTGCTGGCCGAAACGGTGGCGAAACTCACGGAACCGGACTGGAAGCTGGCTGTGCTGCCGCCGTGGTATGATGTCGATACCCTGACTGACTGGCGGATGCTGCAAGGGCACCTGGCAGCGCTGCGAAAGGCGGGGATGGTGGAGTCGCTACACCTGTCCACGATAGGGGAGGAGAAACGCCAGTCCGGCGCGCTCTCGTAAAAAATCTTGAATTAGCTGACAGCTAATAGCTATTAGCTGTCAGCTAATTCAGGACTTTGATTCGTCGGCCAGGCCCCAAGACGAAATCTTTCTCAGGCCAGCAAGCGCAAGACCTGTTCCAGGGTTTCCATCGGCAGCCCGATGACATTGCTGATGCTGCCTGCGGCCACGTTCACATACGGGTCCGCGCCTTCCTGCACCGCGTAGGCCCCGGAACAGCCAACCCATTGCCGGGTGGCCAGGTAGGTGTCGATTTCGTCCTCGGTCAGCTTCTTGAATCGAACCTGGCTGACTTCCTGCCAGCAGAGTTGCACGTCGTCGGGCCGCCGCCAGAGGACGGCTCCGGTCCAAAGTTCGTGGGTGGTGCCGCCGAGTTGGCGAAGAATGCGGCGGGCGTCGGCGGCGTCGGCGGGTTTGCCGATCACTTGACCATCGAGCCAACCGACGGTATCGGCGGCGAGCACGATGCCTTCCGTCACCCTGGCAGCGACGGCGGCCGCCTTCAGCCAGGCCACTTGCTGCACGAAGCCGCGAATGCCGAGCGCGCCCGGTTCGGTCGGTTCGTCGATGTCCGCGGGCAGCACCTCGAACGAGTAGCCGGCGTTCGTGAGCAATTCGCGCCGCGCCGACGAGCCGCTGGCCAGAATCAGGCGGATTGACGACGGCGTTCCCATTCCTGCAAGACCTCGTGCAGCGCCGGCCAGAGACGGAAGGGCGTCAGCTCTGTCATGCACTCCAGACGGGCACAGCGTTTCAGGTAGCTGCCCTGGCACCAGATGCGCGATTCCACCGCTCCCGTTTCGTTGCGGTACGGTCCCGTGCGCTGAACCTTGGTGCAAGTATAGGGCGCGACCACGGGTCGGCCCAGCGCCGTCGCCAGGTGCAGCGGGCCGGTGTCGTTGGC
>JAGVLI010000067.1 GCA_020054355.1 Planctomycetales bacterium
CGCCTGCCCGCGCACCAGGGCGGCATAGCGCCGTTCGGTGGTGTGCTGGCGAAACTGCTCACCCAGCTGCCGGGCCGCGTCGGCAGTTCGGGCGAAGACGACCAGTCCACTGGTTTCCTTGTCGAGACGGTGGACGGGAATGACTTTCGCCGTGCCGCCGACGAGCTTGCCCTGGGACTTGAGCAACTCGGGAAGGATGTCCGCCAGGGTGGACGGCAAGAACCGCTGAGCGCGGGCGCCGAACTCGGCGGCCTCCTCGGGATGGCGCATGGTGGTCAGCCCGGCGGGCTTGTCCACGACGACGACGTGAGCATCGACGAAACGAATGACGGGCGGCGGGCAGCCCGCCGGAAGGCGCGGCGGCCCGGCGGACGCGGAATGTCCGCCAGGCCGCTGCGATTCAGTCTTTTTCCGATCGGCGCGCTTCGGCCGCTGGTCGGCGCGATTGTGCCGCTTGCCGGGTTTGCCAGAATGACGACGTTTCTTCACAGGGGCCGGGCAAACTCCTTGCCATCCACCTTGTCCACGGGCTTCACGTCGGTGATTTCCAGACTCATGAATTTCTTGCCGTCCTTGTTGACCTGGACCTTGCTGGCATGCTTGATGCCGCCGAAGTCCTTGTATTCGGTGACGATCGCTTCGTACGGCGCATCCTTTTCAGCGTCCGAATCGTAGGAGATGCGAGATACCTTGACGACCAGATGGCTTGCCTTGTCGAACCAGAGGTCGACGTCGCGCTGGTCCTTGGCTTTCACCCGGACGCCCACCGCCGGCTTGTCGTTGACCTTCTCTTCCTGGAGCGCTTCCAGGGTGAACTGCTTGTCCTTCAGCAACGGCACCAGGGTCTCGACCGTGCTGGCGTGGGCCGAGTCCTTCATGGCCTTCAACTTCTCATCCTTGAGGTCAAGCACCTTGTCGGGCATCATCAGCCAGGCCTTTTCGCCGTCGAAGACCTCTGTAATTTCGATCTTTTGACCGAAGGCATCCATGACCATGCGGGTCTTGTGCTTGGTCGGCGTCTGCACCGTCTCGCTGGTAAACTTGATGTTCAGACCCATCACTTCCACGGACCCGCTGCCCTTGGTCCGCGCGGTTTGCAGCTTGAGCAGGACTGCCTCGCCGCCGTGGGCCTTGATGGCCTCTTCGATCAGCGCCTTGGGGTCCGGTTCCTGGGCCACGGCGGGGCCGAGGACCAGCACCAGCGCCAGGCCGATGCCCGGCAGGATCAAACGTCTCATCGCATGCTCCTTGGTTCAGGGCTTGGCGAATTCGCTGTCATCCGCCTTGTCGAGGATCTGGTATTCGGTGATTTCGCCTTCGAGCAGTTTCTTGCCGTCCTGGTCGATCCGGACCTTGCCGGCGTGCTTCATGCCGTTGGCGTCCCGGTAATCGCTCAGGTAAGTCTCCTTCATCACTTCCTTCCGCGCGGTCAGGTCGAAGGTCGGCCGCATGGACTTGACCAGCAAGCCGTTGTCCTTGTCGAACCAGAGGTCGATTTCCCGATAGCCCTTGGCCGACACCTTGACGCCGACTGCCGGCTTGTCGCCGACCTTGGCTTCGCCCAGATACGCGAGGGTGTAGGTCTTATCCTTGAGCAACGGCGCCAGGCTGCCGACCCGGACGCTGTGCCCTTCTTCCTTCATTTCCTTGAGGTGCTCTTCATCCACGTCCTTGACGTCGTCGCCGATCTTCATCCAGCCTTTTTGACCATTGAAGACCTGGAGCACCGAAATCTTGTTGCCCATGATATCCAGCGTGATTTCGGTCCGCATCCGGTCGCGCAGGGTCATCAGCCCCTCGCTGGTGAAGTCGAGGCTGAGGCCCATGGCTTCCAGGGTGCCCTTCATCTTGGCGCGGTAGACCTGGAGCTTGCCGAGCTTGTCCTCGCCGCCGTGGGCCTTGACCGCCTTTTCGATGATGGCCTTGGCATCGTTGTTCTGAGCGCTGGCCCGCTGGGCGCCGACCAGCAGCAAGCCGAGCAGCAAGACTGTCGAGCTGGAAATTCTCACGATGACCTCCCTGGAGCGGTGAGTGGACGCATCCTCCCATCATCGTATTCGCCGCCACAACCCTTGCCTTGCGCAATCCGGAATTTTCCGCGCGGCGGCGACCCGCATCAAGGCATACGTGGGTTAGGATTCCGATCCTGAGAAACCATGCAGGTTGTCGGGATCGGAATCCTAACCCACGCCTGGCCGGTCCACGACGGATGAATTAGAAAGCCGTTTCGTATACTTGCTGGACCTCCTGGACCGTCACGGTGCGCGGATTGACGCGCAGGATGCGCTTGATCCCACAGGCTTTCTCCGCGAACGCAGGCAGTTGCTCGCGCTGCACGCCGATGTCGCGCAGCCGGCGCGGGATGCCGATGTCGGCCGACAGTTGCTCCACGGCGGCAATCGCCTGCTGAGCGGCTGCTTCAGGCTTCAGCCCTTGCACGTTCACTCCGAGCAAACCGGCGATGCGCGCGAACTGCGGGATGCGAGTATTGATGTTGAAGCGCATCACCCAGGGCAGCAGCAGGCCGTTGCCCGCGCCGTGCGAGACATGGACCGCGCCGCCCACCGGGTATTCCATCGCGTGGACCAGCGCCACGCCGACATTGGAAAATGCCATGCCGGCCAGGGTCGCGCCCAGGGCCATGCCTTCGCGGGCTTCGAGATCGTTGCCGTCGGCCACCGCGCGGCGCAGGAATGTACCGATCAGCGAAATCGCCCGTTCGGCCAGGAGGTCGCCCATCGGATGCCGGCCCTGGTAGACCGAGCGCTCGCCTTCGGGCAGCGGAAAGACCTCGTTGTCCACGGCGGTGTAGGCTTCGATGGCATGAGTCAGCGCGTCGATGCCGCTGTCGGCCGTCACCTTGGGCGGACAGGATACGGTCAGCAGCGGATCGACCACGGCAGCGCTCGGCCGCAGGTAGTTGCTGAGGATGCCGACTTTCATTTTGTTGGCCGTGTCGGTCAGCACGGAGGCGGCGGACACCTCGGAGCCGGTACCGGCGGTGGTGGGCACACAGATCAAAGGCCAGACCGGGCCGGGAATCTTGTTCTCGCCGAAGTAGTCGCGCGGCGCGCCGTCGTGAGCCAGCACGGTCGCGGTGATCTTGGCCAGGTCCATGTTGCTGCCGCCGCCCAGCCCCAGCAGCCCTTTCGCCTGGAAGCGCTCGGCGGCGTCAATGCACGCCTCGGCTGCCGCGATGGAGGGTTCGGGTTCACCACCGTCGAAGACCTTCACGCTGACGCCGGCTGCCTCCACCGCCTGGCGGACGCGGTCGGCAATGCCAGCCTTGACCAGCATCGGATCGGTGACGAGCAGCAGCCGGTCGGCCTTGAGGCGCCGGGCAATGTCGCCGAGTTCGGCCACGGCATTACGGCCGAACACCAGTTGGTGGGGAACGTGAAAGCTCCACGTGGTGCGCATGGTTTCCTTCCAGGGGATGGCGGGTCTGGAGTGCTGTTCGTGGTATGATAACGACTTGTGGCGCGGTGGGAATGGACTACCGGCGAGAACTTCTCTTCGGACCTGGGACGCTTACGGCAGAGTGGCCATGAACACACCAACGACCGTTCGCATCGGCATATTGACGATCTCCGACCGGGCCAGCCAGGGCGTCTACCAGGACCTGGGCGGGCCGGCGATCCGCGCTTGCTTGACGGAAATCCTGGCGTGCCCCTGGGAGGCGGTGGCGCGCATCATTCCCGACGAACGCATGCTGATCGAGGAATCGCTGAAGGAAATGTGCGACCAGGAAGGCTGCTGCCTGGTGGTGACCACGGGCGGCACCGGGCCGGCGCGGCGCGACGTCACGCCCGAAGCGACCGAATCGGTCTGCGACAAGATCATGGAGGGCTTCGGCGAACTGATGCGCGCCGTGTCCCTGAAAGTGGTGCCGACGGCGATCCTCTCCCGCCAGCTCGCGGGCATTCGTGGCAAGTCGCTGATCGTGAACCTGCCCGGCAAGCCGAGCGCCATCCGCGACTGCTTGCTGGCGGTGTTCTCGGCGATTCCCTACTGCATCGACCTGCTCGAAGGGCCGCACCTGACGACGCACGAAAACGTGGTCAAGGCCTTTCGGCCGAAGAGCGGCTGAAATGGATTGGACG
>JAGVLI010000332.1 GCA_020054355.1 Planctomycetales bacterium
AAGTCGGGGGTGTTGGCCAGCGGCACGTTCACGCCGGCATCGATGCTGGCGCCGGCCCACAGCGGCAGCTGGGCGTTGACATTGGCGGCCAGGGAATAGTCGAAGGCACCGAGCTCTGTGCCGACCGTGGTGCGAAGCACCGGGCCCAGAGTAAGGCGCAACGTCTGCCAAGCAGGCTTGTGCTGCTGCACTATCCAGACGGTACCCGTATGCAAAGCGTCCATCGGCATGGTGCCCGGGGTCGAAACCTGCCCCGCGGTGCAGGAGTTGGTAGGCGCGTCAATCCACTCACGCAGGCAGTCGGCCTGGCCCGTCACGGCCACCAGAGGCACCTGCCGTTGCGTCAGCACCAAGCGGTAACCGGCCTTGACCTCCGCCAGGGTGCGTGCCACCGTGCCCAGTGCGGCACCCAGCGCGTCGGCCGCGTTCCACTGGTAGCTGCCATTGTTCGCACGGATGGCGATAGTCCCGTCGGGAGACCGGCCGACCCAGATGTCTTCCAGACCTTTGGCCGCCAGAGCAGTGGCTAGGGCCTGCAGTTGCTCGTCGGATGCGGGCGCAGGCGGCGTTTGTGTTGGTGCCGCGGGCGTGACTAGTGGCATTGCTGCTTGGGCAGGCGGGGCCGGCTTGCCCGGTGCACGAACAGGCGGTGCTGGCATAGGGGGCTGGAGGACCCGCTCTTCATAGGCGGGCAGACGTTGCTGGCCAGGTTGTAGCGGCGGCAGGGAGGCCTGGGTTGTGCCCGGTGCCGCAGGAACCTTATAGAGCGGAATGGAGAGCGAAGCGCCCCACCAACCGCGTTCTGTCAGGTTGTTGCGGTTCAGGCGCACGTTGGCACCGACGGAAAGCGACCAGTCCTGCGGCACCCAGGCATCCGGCGCAAAAAGGCGCACGCCGGCCCAGGCATTGCCGTCCACGTATTCCATGTGGGTGCGGAACAGGGGAATGGGCTGCCAGGCGGCAGCGGCAAACGGGCCATCGAGCGGCGAGCGGGAACCGGAGATGCCCGGTCCGACCCGCCGGGCCAGCCCGGCGCTGACTTCGAATGGCCCTTCGTTGTATGTCAGCACGCCGTAGTACGAGCGGAAGTACGTGACGGCCCCGCCTAGATCCGTCACGCCGGCTGCGACGTGATATTTCTTGGCGGCATCCAAGCCAATCCCAGCTTTGACCGAAGCAGAGAGGTCCCGCGCGCCGCAGTCTCGAACGTTGAAGCAAATGCGGTTCAAGTCATTGGCCGCCAGTCGGCCTACGATTTCCAGATTGGGGAGCAATCCGATGCCGAGAGCGTAGTTGTAGCCAGCCGGGCTCCGAATTGGCCCCGCGCGTGGGTCTCGGGTCAATCCTGGAACCTGGTTCTCGTAGGCTGCCTCGAGGCGGCCCCAGCCAAGGAGGTGGGCGTTCGGCGTGATGGCAAGCCCTGTGAATCCTGCCCCAGCAAGAGTGCCGTCCACTGCGGCAGCGGGCAGGGCGGAGGCAATGCCCCAGACGAGGGCGCCAAGGCGGCGAGTTACGTGGGACATGGGCGGGCGATGTTACTTGTGTCGTACGGCGGACCACCTTTCGCCACACAAAGCGCTCAAGCCCCTTTACGAGCCCAGCCGTTACCGTTACGCTCTTGTTTCCATTTGTATGTTTGGGGATGAGGGCATGAAGAGTCACTGGAAACTCGCCGCTGTCGCGTGCGCGATCTCGGTCTTGGCGGCTTGTGGTGGAGGGGGCGGGTCTGCCGCGTCTGCGCCGGTTGCGGCCGACGTCGGGGCTATCACGTTGAACCAAGCTGGGAGCCTGGTGGTGGCGCAGACCATTGCGACCAGCGGCCAGACGATCACGTTTCCGAGCGGGCTACCGGCGCTGAACCTGACTGGGTCGACAACGCTGACCTTTGGCTCTGGCGGCACCACGTTCACGGCCAGCAATGGAACGACGACCGTGTCAGGGAACGTCGAGTTCGGGACCATCAGGTTTACGCCGACTTCTGTCGTCGGGCCGGGCGGGCCTACGCCGAACGTCCCCACAGCCTTCTTCCCCTTCGTCATTGATCTGAGTACGTCAGGCGTCTCCGCGACTGGCGGTTCGACCACGGTCCCCATGACGCTCACGATTGGCACCGCGGGCTCGTCGACGACGACGATCACGATCTCGATCTCGTCCAACGCCGCCATCCAGATTGGTGGCCAGACGGTCGGTACTGTCACGTTCTCGTCGACCACCGGCGCCACTGGCGGCAGCTGATTTCGAGATCTCAAAAGAAGCCCGGCTCCGGCCGGGCTTCTTTTTTTGCTCCAGCCCAGCGCTGTCATTGTTGTTCCTGACCGAGCGCCTGTTTTGCGAATTCTCCTTTACGGCATCAATTTCGCCCCGGAGCTCACCGGCACGGGCAAGTACACCGGCGAGCTCGCCTACTGGCTGGCGCAGCACCGGCACGAGGTGCGCGTGGTCACGGCGCCGCCGTATTACCCCGAGTGGAAGGTCCGCCAAGGCTTTTCCGCCTGGCGGTGGCGTTCGGAGCGCGGCGCGTTGGCCGTCTGGCGGTGCCCGGTCTGGGTGCCTCGCCATGCCAGCGGCCTGAAGCGCCTGCTGCACCTGTCCACCTTCGCCGTCACCAGCCTTCCCGTCCTGGTGCGGCAGGCCTTCTGGAAGCCGCAGCTGGTCTGGATCGTCGAGCCGACCCTGGCGTGCGCGCCTGCAGCGGCCCTGCTGGCCAGCCTGTGCGGTGCCAAGTCGTGGTTGCATGTCCAGGATTTCGAGGTCGACGCTGCCTTCAGCATGGGCTTGCTCAAGGGCGATCGGGCGCGCCGCATGGCGCTGGCTGTCGAGCGGTGGCTGATGCGCCGGTTCGATCGCGTTTCCACCATCTCCGGCAGGATGATGGACCTGGCCAGGAGCAAGCGACTGCGTGAAGGGCAGCTGACCTTCTTCCCGAACTGGGTCGACATTTCCCTGGTCCGGCCGCAACAGTCCAGCGGCTATCGGGAGCAGCTGGGCCTCGACAGCGGGACACGGGTCGCCCTGTATTCCGGCAACATGGGCAACAAACAGGGACTGGAAATCCTCGCGGATGTCGCCCGGCTGCTGCAGGACGACCCGACAATCCGGTTCGTGTTCTGCGGGGAAGGCACCGGGAAGGCGGACCTCGTTCGCCGCTGTGAAGGCCTTCCCAACATCTTCTTCATGCCCTTGCAGCCCCTCTCGCGCCTCAGCGACCTCCTTGCCCTGGCCGACGTCCACCTGCTCCCGCAGCGCGCCGATGCCGCGGACCTGGTGATGCCGTCCAAGCTGGGCGGCATGCTGGCCAGCGCCAGGCCGGTGCTGGTGACGGCGGCACCTGGGAC
>JAGVLI010000683.1 GCA_020054355.1 Planctomycetales bacterium
CTCTTCCGATCTGACTGCACCGGCGCCTGACCGAGCATGCTCCGTTGCAACAGGCGGACCAGCGCCGCCCGGCGCACGTCGGGATGGCGCGACCCCAGGGCAGTCAGGTTGGCTGTCGGCGATTGGGCGTCGTAGACCTGTTCCAGACTGGCCAGCGCTGCGTGTCGGATGTCCAGCGTCTTCGCATTCAGGGCCTCGAGCAGCCGTGTCTGGGCCTGGTCGTCCTGTTTCGCCAGTTTTTCCAGGTGCTGCACTGCGAGCTTGCCGATGTCGGGTTGCTCGGCTTTCAGGGCCAAGTCGAGCGGCTTGAGGTCGCTCTCGCCCAGGTGGCGGCGCAGGCCGTGGAAAGCAGCGATGCGCACTGCTTCATCGGCATGCGCGAGCACCTTTTCCAGCAGCGGCGCGGCGCGCGGATGCTCGGCTTGCCCGAGCAATTGCGTGGCCAGCAGGCGCAAGGCGTGGTCGCCATCCCGGCCGATCTGCTCGGCGAGCTGCTCGAGGGCGGCAGTGTCGTTGAACTCGGCCAGCGTCTTGAGGGCAGCTTCCCGGCGGGCAGGCTCATCGGCGCCTAGCTCGTGGCTGGCCCAGGCAACTGCTCCTTGCACCTTGTGCGACAATTCACCGAGCTTGCCGGCGGCATCGAGCGGGAAGAAACGCAGGCTGTTGTCCGCGCAGACGGCAATCAACACCGAGCGCTTGTGAACCTGGACGAGTGCCAGGCCAAGGACGCCGACCAGGCCGTCCTTGAGCGTGGCGGGCTTGACCGCGCCGACGCGCGGCCAGCTCTTGACCGTCTGGTCGGCGCTGCCCGAATAGAAGCGGTCGCCCGGCCCGTTCAGCAGTGCGGTAATCAACTCGGCGTGGTTGTTGCCGCGTCCCTTGTCTTCCGCTTCGAGTTTGCCGCGAGCATGCGTGGAGAGCAGCTTGTGGTCGGCGCCGGCGGAGAAGAAGCGCAGTTCTTCCGGCTCGAAGAGCAGAGCCGACACGCTGCCATCGTGGAGCTTGGCGGACTCGCTCAGCTGGAATGGCTCTTGGGTCTCGCCGTCGAAGACTGCCACGTGGCCCTGACTCGTGCCCGCCGCCAGCCACTGCCCGCCTGGCTCGGCTGCCAGCGCGGCACCCGCGTCGGGCAGGTCCAGTGTTTGCAGCACCTTGCCATCCTTGCGGCCCAGGATGGTGATGACCGACCCGGACAGCACTGCCAGCCGTTCCTTCGCGAGCAGCGACAGTGCCGTCAGCGGCGCCTCGAACTTCGGCCCCACGGGCTTCGGTTTGCCGCCCTTCACCGGCAGCTGGTAAACCTGCCGATCGCTGCCGAGAATCCACAAGGTGTCGCCGTCGGCCGTCACGGAGACGCCGCCGGCAGGCAGCGGGTCCGCGCTCAGGGTCAGCTGGTCGGCATCCAGGCGATAGACGGCGGTGGGCAGCTGCTCCGGATGCACGGTGACGAACGCCAGCGTGCCGCCCACGCCCACTGCCGCCCGCAGGTCGCCGCGATAAGTCAGATATTTTTCGGTGGCCATGATGGGTCCGTTCTGCTGACGCTCATGCCAGCCGCCGTCTTCGGCAGGCTTCCTGGTAGGCTTCCTCGAACTCCACCGGCACGAATAGGTCGCCGGTCAAGCGCAACGGCATGGTCGGCAAGGGCGCTCCTAGTGTCAGCGTCGCCGTCCAGAGGTCGATCTCCGGTTTGTCCTGGCGGAGCACGGGTCGATAAGCCACCGCATACAGGTTCGGCTCGGCGGGCAGGTGAAACGCTTCGCCGGCCTCCAGCAAGCGCATCAGCTCGTTGTGCAAGTTGGCCCGCCGGCTGGTGACAATGTCGATGATGACGACGCTGACGCCTTGATGCAGGTAGCTGGCGCACTTGGCGGCAAAGGCCCGGCGCTCGGCGGGCCGATCCTTGTTCGATGGGCTAATCAGCTCGATCGCCCCCACCAACTTCATCCCGCCGACCGTTTCGAAGACCCGCACTTCAAAGGAATCGGGAAAGACCGCAGGCAGCTGCATGGTGGCCGGCGGCGCCGTCCAGAGCCGCGGCATGGTGGCGACCTGCGCGCCTTCCAGCGGACTGGCCCCATTTTGGCCATCGTGTACGGTCGCCACATCGACCTGCAGCTGGCTGCCCACGGAAACGAACTCCGCTGCCAGAAACTCCTGGGACAACCAACGTTCGTTCAACATATCCGCCAGGCGCGTCGCCCAGCTGGCGTGCAACGATTCCCAAGGCAGGCGATTCTTCACCGGAGGATGAAAATGGTCGAGTAACGGCATTGGCAACTCCTGACGGCCGGGCACAATGGAGCGCTTTTCAGCGCGGGAGAGGTGCGGGCCAGCAACCCGTCCCCTGCCATCCTAGCACTTTCCCGCAGCAGTTCGGACTGGCTGCCGCAGCCGCGTCACGGCCACCAGGCAGGCATCGTGCTCGCTTTTGCCGTGCGATTTCATGAATTCCGTGAACAGCGGCACCACGCCCGCTGCCAGTTGCGCGTCCTGCAGTGCCAGGTCGCGGAGCATCTCCACCAGCGACAGCTTGGCCTTGCGCGCGGGCAGCGGCTTCAGCTTGAGGGCCAATTCCTCGCCCGGTTCGGCCTGCGCGACCGGCAAGCGGGCGGGCGGCAGCTCGAACAGAATGCGGCGCAGGAATTCGGCCAG
>JAGVLI010000487.1 GCA_020054355.1 Planctomycetales bacterium
GCAGCCAGGTCTTGACGGTGCCGACCGGCCGGTCCAGCGCCTCGGCGATCTCTTCGTAAGGCTGTCCTTGCTCGTGGAACAGGACGAATACCATCCGGTATTCGGGCCGCAGCTCGTTGATGGCCGCGTGAAGTTCGAGGACCAGCTCGGAGCTGTCGTCGGCGGGCCGGCTGGTCGCGGTGTCCCGCAGGTAGTCGGCCAACTCGGGACGGCGCGACCGTTGCGACATCCAGGTCCGGCAGCGGTTGACGGCAATGCTCATCACCCACGGCTTGAGCGGCCGGGTCGGGTCCCAGCGACGGAGACTGCGAAAGATGCGGAGGAACACTTCCTGGGTCACGTCCTCGGCGTCCTGGCGGTGGCTCAGCAGCCGCACGCACAGGCCGAAGACTTCCGACTGGAACCGTTCCACCAGCGAACGGATGGCCTCCGGGTCCTCTCGCAGGCAGCGTCGCACCAGCACGGCATCATCGGTGGACACATCAGCAACCCGTCTGAGAATACCCGGCGGAGGGAGGGGAGTTTCAGAAATGAACACCAGTCCTACAGGTTTACTCCCCTCGCCCCTTGCGGGAGAGGGGTGGGGGTGAGGGGTGAATCGGCTCACAAGTCGCGTGGTTCCCCTCACCCCCCACCCCTCTCCCGCAAGGGGCGAGGGGCTTTTGAGACGGCGCACTACTTGTCGTGGATTTCGCGAAAAAGATCGAGGATTTCTTCCACGGAGGCTTCCCGCAGTTCCTTGCCCTTGCTCTCCAGTGCCTCGTTGAACTTGATGGCGGTTTCCTGCATCTTTTCGTGGGTCTGCTCCGACCCGCCGACCAGCACGAAATGGTCGCTGCGGGTCAGGCGCTGATGGCCGTCCTGGTTATCCAGCCCCACGCCGAGAAAACCGATCACTTCCGGCTTTTCTTTCGATGTTCTGCGTTTCCGGTTGGCAGCCAAGTTACAGGCTCCTTCTAAGCTCCAGGGAGAATCCGCGCTGTTCCGTGTCATCCTTTATAAATCGGGCGGGTCCGGTGGGTCAATGAGAAAGCCTCGGAAGCGGCCCGCAACGGCCCTTGACCGAACGCGGACTCCTTTGGCAAGCTACAAGCAGAGTCGTGTCATGTCATCTCACGCACAGGCGGTTTTCCCAACCGCCACGCTTGCGGTGCGCTCACGGTGAAAGCGCGTTCGGTGAGTGGTTCCCTCACGCTGTAACCGGTGCGGCAGTTTTTGCGTTCGATCGACTATGCCAATCGGCGATTGAAAAATGGAGGTTGGCAGGATATAACGCGCAAGTCGTCTGAAACGCAAGACGCCGAAACGCGCTCGATCGAAGAAGTTTAGTCGGAAGGCTGAACGCCCATGAAACTCCGCTCGGAAGCCGAGACGGTTATCAAGCGTATCCTTCCGTACCTGGTCCGCCGGGGATACGACATTGAAAAGGACATGAAGTTCGAAGACCCGGTCGGCATCGCCGGGACGGCGCGAACCGGATTTATCGACATCCTGGTCACATGCGGCCGCGCCAACCCAGTTTTTCTGATCGAAGCGAAGCGCGACGGCACCAAGATTACGGCGAAGCACAAAGACCAGGCTCTGGAGTATGGTACGAGCATTGGCGTCCTTCTGGTCGCGGTCACCAACGGCCGCAACTTTGAGTTGCTCAATACCGCTACGAAGAAGCCGTTGCTGCTCAACGGATCGGCGCTCAACCGCATTCCTTCAAAAAGCGACTTGCTGGGCGAAGTTGTCCGTCAATTGAAGCGCGATCCGCAATTGGCTTCCCTCGCAATTGCCCAAGATCGCGCGCTGCCATTCCGTCCTGGCCTGCCGCTGTCGAAGCTCAATCATCTCATCAAACAGTGCCACAACCTGATTCGGAAGATCGAGAAGAACGAGGAACATGCCTTCTCGGATTTCAGTAAATTCATGTTCCTGAAGCTGCTGGAAGAAAAATGGGACCAGGAAGGAGTACCGCCGCCGTACAGTTACACCTTCCACGAACTGGCGGCGATGCCTGCGGGCAAAGGCGATCAGATCAAGACGGCCGTCAAGAGCATGATTGCGACGATTCGCAACACGACGCCCTACGGCAGTGTTCTTGCCGACCCGATCCGGCTGACGAAGGATGCCTCCTACCAGAACATCGTCCGGCACATCGCGGAAGTCTCTTTCAGTGACTGCGACCTCGATTCCAAGGGCGCGGCATTCGAATATTTCGTTCGTGCCACCTTGAAGGGCAAGAAGCTCGGCCAATACTTCACGCCGCGCCCGCTGGTCAAACTGATGCTCGGCCTCGCCCGGTGGGAACAAATCGTCAACAGCCTTGCCGCTGGGGAAGACTTCAAGGTTCTTGACCCGGCCTGCGGTACGGGCGGGTTTTTGGTGCTCGCAATGAATCAGTGTCTCGATGAAATCGACAGCCGGCTAAAAAAGAAGTCGATCCACAAGGCGACCGCCGACACTTTGAGATTGCGTGTCAAGGAGACTGCCTTCTACGGCATCGATGCGCACGAAGGCGTTGCCTGTTCGGCAAAAATGAACATGATTATCGCGGGTGACGGCTACAACAACATCCGGTGCGCCGACTCCCCGAACGAAAGCAAACTGATCCCATCGTATAAGAATGCCAAGGGCCAGACGTGCGATGACGGCAAGGCTCACCTCATCCTCACCAACCCGCCTTTTGGGACATCGGAAGCCGAATCGTTGTCGCCCGAGAGCGCGCAGGGTTACGAGATTCAATCGACGCGCGGCCAGTCCCTCTTTATCCAACTGATGATTCGGGCGGCGCACGCTGACAGTCTGATTGCCACCGTCATCGATGAAGGCGTTCTGAATACGGCGTCTTACGCAGGGCTTCGCCGGTACATCTTGAGGAACTGCCGAGTCGAAGCCGTGCTTCAGCTTCCAGAAGAGACATTCAAGCCCAACAAAATCAACGTGAAATCGAGCGTTCTCGTCCTCCGCAAGCGAAGTCAGCCCGACGAAGACTTGGCCGACAACTACCCGATTGCCTTCATGTCGATCGACTCGCTTGGCTACGAAGGGTCTGGTGATGAAGTTCGCGGATTCGACCTGAAACGGCTGATCGCTGAACTGGTGGCAGTCGAGGCTGCTAAGTTGAGGGAAGACACGCTGGCAACCGGCTACAATTGGTCGGCTTTCAGCGTGAAGTCGGAAACCATTGTCGCTGACAAGTCTTCGCGCCTGGATGTTCGCTTCTGGCATCCGCAGGTCCGTGGCGTCGTCAATCGCTTGAAAGCCATGGCGGGCGTCAAGTCGATCGAGGCGCTGAACACGATTGAAACGAAGCGGGGGAAAAGCCCGCCAGCGGCTGAGTACGTCAGCAGAAGCGAAGGATACGCCTTGGTGGTAAAGTCTGGATCGAACATTTCCAAGGCGGGAGAGTTAATCGTTGAAGGCGATTACATCGAACAGCCCATCTTTCAGGAGTATGTCAACCGGAAATCGGTATTGCAGGATGGAGACATCCTGCTGGCCTCCACCGGCGACGGGACGATAGGCAAATGCTGTGTTTACAGGAACAACGACACGAGCGGCCTGGCCAAACCCGCAGTGCCCGAAGGGCACGTTACCGTGATTCGCGTCGATCAGTCCCAGGTCTATCCTGAATACCTATGCGACTACCTGCGGAAAGGATTCGGCCACGATCAGCTTTATCGGCTATTCACTGGCTCCACCGGCATGGTCGAAGTCACTCCAGAGGAAGTAAACGAAGTCCTCGTGCCTCCGCTCCCCTCACTAAAAGACCAGCGAAAGTTGAGCGCCGCTCTCCGGCAGACCGAGAAGGCTGCGGCTGCGGCGGTCGAACGGTCTGTCACCATACTGCGAGACGGAGAACAGGACTTCCGCACAGCTACCCTGCCATAGCCCCTGTCATCGCGCCGCGCTTCCCCTGCGCTCGCGGCGAATGCCCGTCCGGCGAGTGTTACCTTGCACGGCGCCAGCCCGGATTGCGCGCCGGCTTGGCTGATCGAGCGCGGGCAAGAAGCCTGAAGCACAAGCACAGGCAGCGGAACGAGTTCCTTCGTTGGCGCTTTCGGCTTGGAACCCGGCGCGACTGGCGGACTAATAGAGCCGGGACTGAAACACCAACTCCTCGGCCGCAAGTGGCTGTGGGGTCAAAAAGCCAACGATGTCGTTGCTGAATAGTTTCGCGAGGAACTCCGTCATTGGCATCTGCCATTCCGCGAACTCGCACTCCTCCGTGGCCGTAATTGTCGGCCAGTTCTCCGGCTCACCATCCGTGAGCCAGTAGTAGCGGTTGCCATTGGAATCTCGCCCCCACGGAAACAGACCCGGTTGTCCAGTCCCCGACTCATAGCCGAGATTCTCGATAAAACGGTCGAGGTAGCCGCCCAGCCCCAGGGTGCGGGCCAGCTCGAGTTGCTCCCGCAGAACCTTCAGGATCCGCAGGTATGATTTGGAAAATGGATTGAAGACTTGAAGGTCGCCCGCGAATTGGCCCGTGCCGTAGCGCATGGCGAATTCATAGAGGTCCTTGGGCAGTTTTACACCAACCTGGCGTTGAATCGTTGCCCATGCCTTCGCATCTCCCCGCTCCAGCGGTCGGACCGGCGGGTGGACCAGCGACACTAATTTTTCGATCGACATTTCAACTCCCAGCCTCTTGGCGAATGAAGGTGCCGACACGCATACCAGTTCCGGGGCCGTATTCCAGCAATCGGCAATCGGCGGCCGGCGGGCCGGCGGGCGATTTCTTGAAACGTCGCGGCCCGCCAGCTAGAATGACGACTTTGCCAAGCTCCTTCGGGCGTCCCAGCTTGCCGGTGCCGGTGGGGCCGCGACAAAAGGGCTGGGGAAGCGGCGGGCGGGATGTACCTGCCCGTCGGTGCTTTCCGGGCCAGCTGCGAGAGGTAGTCGTCATGGCCTCGCTCCTCATTCTCAAGGGAGCCAATCAAGGCCAGCGCCTGACGCTGGACGGCAAGGACCATATCACCATGGGCCGCAATCGCGACTGCACGGTGGTGATCGAGTCCCCCGCCGTCAGCCGCGTTCATGCCCGGATTCTGCGCCTCGGCGGCAAGCTCTTCATCGAGGACGGCGACGGCCAGGGCAACTTCAGCCGCAACGGCACCTTCGTCAACAACCAGCAGATCAGCGGCCAGACGCCGCTCAAGGACAACGACCGCATCAAAATTTGCGACTTCCTGTGTACCTTCCACGACGCGCCCACCCGGCCGCCGCTGCCGTCCTGGGCCGGCGGCGCCGAGCCGGAGGCCAACGTCGAGGAGGAACCGGAAGGCACCTCCACGGTCGAGGCCACCCTCGGCCGGCTGAGCAACAACCAGTTGCTGGAAGCGCAGCCAACCGAAAAAATTTCGGCCCTGCTGGAAATCAGCACCTACCTGGCGAAGACGCTGGAACTCGACACGCTGATGCCGCGCATCGCCGAAAGCCTGTTCCAGCTGTTCAAGCAGGCGGATCGCTGCTTCCTGATCCTGCGCGACCCGGCGGACCCCGCCAAGCTCATTCCCAAGATGATCAAGACGCGCCGGCCCGGCAACGAATCCAGCGCCCGTTTCAGCAAGACCATCGTTAGATCGTGCCTGGAAAGCGCCTCCGCCCAGCTGTTCGACGATGCCAGTTCCGCCCCTCAGTTCGCGCTGGCGCAGAGCGTGGCGGACTTCCGCATCCGTTCCGTCATGGTAGCGCCGATGTGCGGCGCGGCCGACGGCACGCCGTTCGGCGTCATCCAGCTGGACACCCAGGACCGCAGCAAGAAATTCACCCAGGACGACCTCAAGCTGCTGCTCGGTGTAGCCAACCAGGCGGCGGTCGCCCTGGAGAACGTCCAGCTGCATACGAGCCTGGTGTCGCAGGAACGCTCCCGCCGCGACATGGAACTGGCCAAGCAGGTGCAGCGCAGCTTCCTGCCGCAGACGTTGCCGAATCTGCCCGGCTATCAGTTCTATGCCCACTACGAGCCGGCCCTGGTGATCGGCGGCGATTACTACGATTTCATGCCGGTCGGCGGCCGGCAGGTCACCTTGCTGGGCGACGTGGCCGGCAAGGGCGTGTCCGCCGCCCTGTTGATGGCGAAGCTCAGCGCGCTGGCCCGTTTTTGCATGCTGACCGAACCGGAACCGGCCGTCGCCATCACCAAGCTCAACGATGAATTGCTGCTGGGCGACTTGCTCGACAAGTTCGTGACCCTGGCTGCGGTCGTGCTCGATCCCGCCAAGCATCAGGTGACGATCGTCAATGCCGGGCATGTCACGCCGATGATCTACCGCCAATTTGCCGGCACGCTCGAGGACGCCATCGACGCCGAGTCCTGCGGCTTGCCCCTGGGTGTGATGCCGGGCTACAAATACAACTCCGTGCAGGCCGAACTGCGCCCGGGCGACTCGCTGCTGCTGTTCACCGACGGCGTCACGGATGCGCAGAACAACAAGCCCAAACCGTCGCGCTTCGAGATGTCGGGCGTCTACGAGGCCGTGCAGCAGGTCCGCTCGGTGCCGGACGAGCCAATCACCCCGATGCGGTTGGGCGAACGGCTCATCAAGGCGGTCAAGCAGTTTTCCGTCGGGACCAATCAGTACGATGATATCGCGCTGGTCAGCTTCGGCCGCGTCTCCTGACGCCGATTTCCGCTGTTGGCAGGGCCGAGCGCTGTGGTAAAGTAATTCATAGACTCCCTCTCCCCCGGCGGGAGAGGGGCAGGGGTGAGGGGGCCATGCCATCCTAGAACGCCGCTCGTCCCCCTCCCCCCTGCCCC
>JAGVLI010000476.1 GCA_020054355.1 Planctomycetales bacterium
CCTGGTGCTGGCACACCGTAACCATGCTTCCGAGTGGGAGCACCCAGCATTCAACACGTAAGCGCGTGGAGGGTCAAGCTATGTCCAACATCATCAAGTTCCCCAAGGAGATCGAGCAGCCCGCCGCGCCCGCGCCGGTGGAGCCTGCCGCCGCGCCTGCTGCCCCCAACAAGGCCCCCGGTGCTGGCCTGCTGGCCGGCCTGGTCAAGTTCGTATGGGTGGCGACCGTGTTGGTCTGGCCGATCCTCAAGTGGGTGCTGTCGATTGCCACCTTCTTTCAGTTCGTGCGGATGCTCTACCACTGGAACACGCCTGGCGTGTATGCCGGCTGGTCGTTCCTGGTGTACTTCGCGGTGCTGACCGCGATCACCTACTTCGTTTCGATCTACAAGCCGAAGGGGCTTTGACATGAAAAAACAGACCCTGCCCTACCCGCCGGGATTCGTGGAGCCAACCACGGGCCGCGTGGCCGTCCTGGTGCGCGAGTACGCGGCCAGCGATTTGAACGGCGATGCGCCGGCCTATTGGTACAGCGCGCAATCCGAGGAATGGGGCCTTGACCCCTGGCGGCTCGTTGAAGGCGTCGATCCGCATGTGCATGGCGGTTCGTTCGACGTGTGCTTTGCGAGCGGCGGCACGCGCACCGTGGGGCCGTTGATGACGTTCTTCGTGAGCGCCGACCACGCGCAGCAGCTCGCAGTTTCGCGCGCCGCGTCGCAGATGGGGCGCTACGGAATGCGGGTGGTCGAGGTTCAGCAAGGCCCCGACGACCTCAAGCGCCTAGCCGCGCTGTATTCGGATGACGCCAAGAAGGGGTGATTTTTAGCCGCTAAAAGGCTTGACGCGCCCGGCGAGTTTAGCTAAACTTCTGCACATGGTCGGCGGCTGGCACCGCCTTTTGTTCAACAACCGGGTGTGGAGTTTATATGGGTGTTCTCCATGAAGAAACGGCTAACCGAAGCCCAATTCCAGGCGGCGATCAAGGGCCTGGAGATCGGGCAACAGACCATCGACATAGCGCGCGGCGTGCTGGTCGATGGAAGGCCCCAGGCCGAGTTTGTGGCCTCGCTGGGGCTGACCAAGGGGGCGGTATCGCAAGCGGTCAGTCGCGTGTGGGCAGCGGCGGGGGAAGTGCTCCCGCAGGGCTTCGCGCGGGTGACGGCGGTACTGCCGGAGCATCAAGCGTTCATCGTCAAGCGTTGGGAAGCCGACGCCAAGGGAAAGAGGAAACAGGAACCCAACTCATGAAAACACTGGTCACGGCAATTCAGAAAGGCGGACAGGGCAAGACCTTCGCAACCTGCCACCTGGCGTTCGACTTCCAGGAGCGCGGCCTTCGGGTTGCAGTGATCGACCTGGACACCCAGGGCAATGCAAGCTGGACGCTGGCCGGCCACGACTCGGGCTATCCCGCCAGTCGCATGTTCACCGCCGGCGGCGACGAGCTGCGCGCCTGGTTCGCTGGCCGGGAGGATGACGGCCTGGCGCTGATCGCGGCCGATGCCAGCCTGGCCAACCTGGACAAGATGGACTTGGCCCAGGCCGCCGGCGCGCTGCGGGCCAGCATCGCGGCGCTAGGCGAGTTCTTCGACGTGTGCCTGATCGACACCGCCCCTTCCCTTGGCGTTGCCATGACGGCGGCCGTGCTGGCCGCCGACTACATGCTTTCGCCGGTCGAAATGGAGGCGTACAGCTTGCAAGGCATGAAGAAGATGGTTGCCGTCATCGGCAACCTGCGCAAGCAAAACCCGAAGCTGCGCTTTCTCGGCATGGTGCCGAACAAGGTGGACGCGCGGAAGCCGCGCCACGTCAGCAACCTGGCGACCTTGCAGCAGGCATATCCGCAACTGATCTTGCCGTTCAGTGTCGGCGCGCGAGACAGTATCGCGGAGGCGCTGGGCGAGCAGATGCCAGTGTGGAAGATCAAGAAAACCGCTGCGCGCAAGGCCACCCAGGAAGTGCGCGCCCTGGCGGATTACGTGTTCACGAAGATGGAGATCGCGCAATGACCAGCGCCGTAAAGACCAACGCCAAGAAGAAGGCCCCGCAAGCGGCCGCAGAGAAGCCCAAGGGCGGCGGGCTGGGCCTGGATGGCCTCGGCGACCTGTCGAGCTTGCTGGACGAGCCACAGGCCGCGAATGCGGCCCCTGGCGGCCCGCAGGAGCTGCCGCTTGACCTCATCGACGAAGACCCGCACCAGCCGCGCACGGCGGACAACCCCGGCTTCTCGCCGGAGTCCATCGCCGAGATCGGCGAGACGATCAAGCTGCGCGGCGTGAAGTCGCCCATCAGCGTGCGCGAGAACCCGGACGCGCCGGGCCGCTACCTCATCAACCACGGTGCGCGGCGCTACCGTGGCTCGAAATGGGCCGACAAGACCACCATCCCGGCTTTCATCGACAACGACTACAACGAGGCCGACCAGGTAATCGAGAACCTGCAACGCAACGAACTGACGGCCCGCGAGATCGCGGACTTCATCGGCCGCGAGCTGGCGAAGGGCAAGAAGAAGTCGGAGATCGCCAAGGAGATCGGCAAGTCGCCGGCGTTCGTCACACAGCACGTCACGCTGCTGGACTTGCCCGAACCGATTGCCGAGGCGTTCAACACTGGCCGCGCCAAGGATGTGACCGTCATCAACGAGTTGGTGACGGCGTTCAAGAAGAACCCCGAGGAAGTGGGTGCGTGGCTGGCCGACGACAGCCAGGAGCTGACGCGCGGATCGGTCAAGCTGCTGCGCGAGTACCTGGAGGACAAGCGCCACCAGGAAGGCGACCGCGACCCCAACACCGTCGATGCGTTCAGCGGCAAGACGGATGGCGAGGCCGAGGGCGACGGGCAAGGCCCGGAGGATGACGCCAAGAAGAAGGAGCCGAAGGAACCCGACCCGGACAAGCTCAAGAAAGCGATCATCCAGGTCACGCACGACGACCGCCCGGCCCGCCTGATCCTCAACCGCCGGCCGCCGGCCGAGGGCTGGGCCTGGCTCAAGTACGAGGATGACGGCCAGGAGTTCGAGGCCGACCTTGGCAAAGTGCAGCTTGTCGCGCTGCTGGAGGGCTAGACCCCCCCTGCACCAGACCCCGCCGCCCCCGCACCCCTGCGCCCCGCCATCGAGCGGGGCTTTTTTTTGCCTGCGCGCCCAGCGCCGGGCTGGCCCGTTTTAGCCGCTAAAAAAGTTCAGCTAAACACTTGCGCTATGTTGTATGTTGTAGTATGCTACACGCTACAACATACAACACCGGCCGAAAGGAGGCCCGATCATGGCAATCACGAAAGAGCAGATATTTGCGGTCGCCGACGAGCTGGACGCCGCCGGCCAGAACCCGACCCTGGCGAGCGTGCGCAAGCAGCTCGGCGGCGGGAGCTTCACGACCATTTCCGAGGCGATGAACGAATGGCGGGCACGCAAGGCCAGCCAGGCG
>JAGVLI010000077.1 GCA_020054355.1 Planctomycetales bacterium
CGGCGGTCTGCCGGCCGCCGAGCGGCCGGCTTGGGAAGCCCGCGATTCGGAGTCCTTCCTCCGCAGCCCTGTACTTAGAGGCTTGTTCTGCGCGGGCGCGGGGGTAGAATGGTCTGCGGCCAGGCTGAACTTGCCTCGCGACCAGTTCAGCAGGGCTTCGGGCCGACCGTGGGCGCGGTCGGCCATTTCTCTTGGCAACCAACGGGCGTCGGCGGTAGCGTCCAAGCGCAAACAGAGGCGAAGGCGGCAAGCGGTTTTCATGCGGTGAAATCAAGGCAACGCGCCCGTAGCTCAACTGGATAGAGCATCGGCCTTCGAAGCCGAGGGTTGGGGGTTCGAATCCCTCCGGGCGTACTTTCTCTCCACTTGGCTCCGTCACACCCCCTGGGAGGTCCGCTGATGAGTGTTTCGATCGATCGCCGTGAGTTCCTGGCCGCGGCCGCTACGACCAGTGTCGGCCTGAATCTGGCCCTGTCGGCCGAACAAGGCGCCAATAACAAGCTGGTGGTCGGTGTCATGGGCACCGGCGGCCGGGGCACCCACCTGGCCAAGACCTTTGCCAGCCAGCCGAACGTCGAAGTCGCCTACTGCTGCGATGCCGACAAGGCACGCATGGGCAAGGCGGCCGAGGAAGTGGGCAAGCTCGGCAAAGGCTCATCCCCCAAGACCGTCGGCGATTTCCGCCGCATTCTCGACGACAAGACCGTGGACGTGCTGGTGGTGGCCACCTGCAATCACTGGCACGCGCCGGCCGCCATCCTGGCCTGCGCCAACGGCAAGCACGTTTACGTCGAGAAGCCGTGCAGCCACACCGGCCGCGAAGGCGAATTGCTGGTCGAAGCGTCCCGCAAGCACAAGAAGCAAGTGCAGATGGGCAACCAACGGCGCAGCTATGCCTTCGTCCAGGAAGCCATGCAGAAGCTGAAGGAAGGCGTCATCGGCCGGGCCTACTTCGCGCAAGCGTGGTACACCAACAATCGGCCGAGCATCGGCAAGGGCAAGGAAGGGCCGATCCCGGAAGGGCTCGACTACGAACTCTGGCAGGGGCCGGCGCCGCGCCGCCCGTTCCATACGAACTACCTGCACTACAACTGGCACTGGTTCTGGAACTGGGGCAACGGCGAACTGGGCAACAACGGCATCCACACCATCGACCTGTGCCGCTGGGGCCTCGGCGTCGATTATCCGATCCACGTCACCTCGTCCGGCGGCCGCTACCGCTTCGACGACGACCAGGAAACTCCCGACACGCAGATCGTGTCCTTCGGCTTCCAGGGCAAGAAGTCGATCACCTGGGAAGGCTTCAGCTGCAATCGGCCGCCGGAGAAGGGCTACTTCGTGATGTTCCACGGCGAGAACGGCACCCTCGGCCTGGCCGACAACGGCTACACCGTCTTCGACCTGAAAGGCAAGGAACTCCAGAAGACGCCGGGCACCGGCAACGACGGCCAGCACATCGGCAACTTCCTCGACGCCTGCCGGGGCAAGGGCAAGCTCAACAGCGACATCGAGGAAGCACACCAGAGCACGCTGCTCTGCCATGTGGGCAACATCGCCCAGCGGACCGGCCGCGCCCTCAAGTGCGACCCGAAGAACGGCCGCATCCTGGACGACAAGCAGGCGATGTCCCAGTGGGACCGGGAGTACGAAAAGGGCTGGGAGCCGAAGGTCTAATTCGTCTGTTGTCGTTTTGCTCACGTCGCTGGTTCGCGACGCTTCGTAGAAGCGTTGAGTCGCTTCACGCTTCTGCGAAGCGTCGCGAATCGACGAGGTGTGAAAAACGACCACTGCAGGCTTAGCTCGCAGCGCGGCGCTCGATCAGCGACTGGGTCTTGACGATGGTATATTCGTCGGGAAAGGTGTGAAACGAGGACAGGAACAGGCAATCGGCCCGGCTCTCCACCGCGATGTAGCCCAGCGGGGCCAGCGACATGCGATGGTGCGGCTGGAAGTTGTGCAGGATGCCGCGCTTCGCGCCGTCGGCCAGAATTTCGTCGTGGATGTGCAGGAATATTTCGGGCGGCAGCACTTCGACCTGGCAGCTCATCTGATAATGGATGCCGTGGGCGCACGGCAGCGTCCGGCACTGCTCGCCGCGCAGCTTCGCGCCGAACAGCCGGCGCTTGACTGGCAACTCCTGTTCGGCGGAGGCCGTCACTTCGGTCAGGTGGACGTCGGCGTTTTCCCAGGAGATGACGTGGCCCGTCCTGGTGATGCGCACGGTCAGGTCGGCGTCGGCGTGCCGTACTTTCCGCACCGACAGGATGTCGAACAGTTCGGGATGCAACGGCCGTCCATAGAGCTGGATGACCAGATCGCTGACCCGAGGCCGCAGGATATGCGCGTTCATGACACCGTTCCGTCCGGCGGCTGCCAAGCTGCTCCGTGCCGCTGTTCTTCGTCGAATTGTAACATTTTGGAAAGCCTTAACAATGCGTCTTTTGCCTGGCTTGAAGTTGCTATTGCAATCGAGCGCGAAGCCGCCAGCGGCGCTGCGAAGCCGCAAGCGGCGTTAATTCGCCGGTCCAGTGAATTGACCCCTTCTCCGGACGCCGTTACAGTACCACTATGAAGAGAGGTGTGCCGGTTTCGCCGGGAGTGGCTGTCGCCCGCGCTTATTGCGTGGACCAGGTGCTGGCCCGTCGCGAACCGAATACCCTGGATATGGCCGCGTTATCCGGCGAAGTCAGCCGGTTCGACGGCGCTTGCGCCGCGGCCGCCGGCGAGCTGGACGTCATCATCGCGCGCGTCAGCACGGAAGTCGGCAAGGAACAGGCCGACATCTTCCAGGTCCATCGCCTGCTGCTGCGCGATCCCGCGCTGATCGGCCGGGTCAAGTCCGCGATCCTCAATCGCCAGGTCGATGCCGAGACCGCCCTGCACGAGCTGCTCGATGAATACAGCGCCGCCTTCAGCAAGATCGACGATGAATACCTGAAGGAACGGATGGCCGACATCCGCGACGTGGTCGGCCGGCTGCTGGGGCATCTGTCGCTCGACCAGCACCCGCACATCCTGGCCGCCAACGAGCCGGTCATCATCGTCGCGCCCGAAGTCCTGCCGTCGCAAGCGATGATGTTCGACCGCTTGCAGGTCGCCGGCATCCTCACCGAAACCGGCGGGCCGACCGGCCACGCC
>JAGVLI010000120.1 GCA_020054355.1 Planctomycetales bacterium
GCGCTCGCCTCCGGCTTGCGGCTAAACTGGCGCTTACCTGAGCGCAACCGGCCGCAGGCAGAAGCCCGCTGCCGACCCCTTGATCTTGTTCACCGTGCAGATGTAGCAGAACTCGTAAGCGCCATCTTTCGCCAGTTCTTCGAGGTAATGAAACTCACCGATATGCACGCCCTGCTCGACCAGCAGGTAGCGATGCACCGGAATGAAGTTCGCCTCGTCCTTCGGCCCCGGTCCCCATTCCAGACCACTCGTGTCCGAGCCGATCAGGATTGCTCCCTGTTGCTCGACCAGCCACTTGGCCGCCGCCAGGTCGATGCCGGCGGCATCGTGGGGGCGTAGCTTATCGTGATCGGCCCCATTCTCGCCCCAGAGCTTCAGGGTGCCGGTGCGGATAAAGACGCTGTCGCCCGGCCTCAACGTCGTTTTCTGTTTCTCCAGGGCGCCGCGCAGGTCCTCGGCCGTGATGCGATAGTGGGCTGGCAGCACGTCGGTCTTGCGGAAGCCCGCTACGTCGATCAGGACGCCGCGCGTGATGATCGGCGGAATACTGACGCCGTCGCACTTGCGGATGCCAAAGTTTCCGCCCCAGTCCGCTTCCTTGAAGCCGTTGTACCAGTGGTTGTCGTCGCCAACGGTGATATGGCCCAGCCCGTCGATCTGCGTCGCCACGTTGTCGTTGATGAACAAGGCAGCGCTGTGCCAGCCGATCTTGTCCGGGTTCAGCTTGGGATCGATGGCGGCCTTGAAGTCCTTCTGCCGTTGCACGCCTTCCGGAGTACGGAAGCTGATGATCTCCCCCGGGCTATGCCCCGGCCATTTGAAGGAATTGCGGTCGTAGGGGATGCCGAGGTCGTAGACCTTGCCGGCTTTCGCCAGCTGCAGGGCAGACCGGATGGTGTCCGGCGTCATCGCGTTGAGCGAGCCGACTTCATCGTCCTTACCCCAGATCCAGCCCCAACCCTTGCCTTTCTGCCAACCCTTGATGGCCGCCGGCGGCTCGGCCTTCTGCTCTTCCGAAACGGCCCGGCCGGAGCAGTTCCGCCCCAGCTCGAAGCTCAGGGCCAACGCGAAAACCAGCAATGTCCAGCGCAGCCAGCGCATGATGCGGACTCCTGTGGCATGGTGTTGCCGTCGGCGCTGGCCCGCGCCAAGTTCCCGCCGCGGCGACCGGATTGTAGCGAGCAAAACGTGCGGCATGCCAGCGGCAAAAGCGCCGTTTGCGCATCCGCACGCCGCCGGTTTCGTTTCATCTCATTTCACTACCCCCCTCGCGCCAGTCTCAATGAAATTCAATAAGGGTTAGTGGAAACTAACCGAATTAGCCTGGTGCTGCCAGGCGCTGTTTGTCCGTGGGTCACGATTCCAATCGTGACAAGCTCCGCGGCCTGTCACGATTGGAATCGTGACCCACGGGCAAAAGGTCACGCGATTTCGCTTTAGCGGCTCGTCTGCTCCCCAGCCGCTTCCCGCGAAGCCGCCTCGTATGCTTCCGGCGTGTTGAGATTGCGCAACGACTGAAAGTCAGGATCCACGTCGGCCAGCTCGGCTGCCGAAATGATGCGCGTCGGGACTTCGTCGAAGAGAAACACCGGGCGCAAGCGATCCGCCGCCAACAGCTGCCGGACCACCGGCAGCACGTCCACCCGATAAACGCCGGCCAAGGGATGCTGGAAGCCGTCCACCTGCGGCACGCAGATGCGTCGGTCGCCGAGCAGTTCGATCACCCGGCGCACGAACGCCGGCCGCAGGAACGGCACGTCGCAGGAAGAGAGAAACGCGGTTTCGGCCTTGCCGGCGAGCGCTGCCAGCCCGGCCGCCAGTCCTTGCAAGGGTCCACGGTCTTTCACTTCATCGCGGACGATGGCAACTTCCGGCGGCAAGGGCGGGACGGCTTGTTCGGGGGCGGCGACCACGACCAGGGGAGAAACGACTTCGCCCAGGATGCGCGCCACGCGCTGCAGCATCAGTTCGCCGGCAAAGGGCAACCAGGCTTTCGGCCGACCCATGCGCTGGCTCTGCCCGCCGCAGAGGATGATGCCAGCGGTGCTCATGAACGTGGCGACCCGGGACCGGGCGGCTCTTTCGATGGGCTGGCAAGCAAGCCGCGCATCAAGCCGGCCATGCCGCCCAGGATGGCGAACATGACTGCCAGGCTGAAGTCCAGCCACCCAGGACCGGCAGCGGCCGAGTGTTGCCCAACGCCATTGATCCCGCCCACACTGACGATGAGCAAACCGACGACCACCAGGCCCACAATCAGGCCGATGCCGAGTCCTCGGACGAAGGGGCGGAAGTAGCGGTTACGTTCCGCTTCGGTCATGCGTTGCAACTCGACCCGGCTCAATTGTGGGATCAGGGCTTGCCCGCAATGGCCGCACAGCAATTCCTGGTCATCGACGGTCTGCTGGCAATGCGGACACGGTTTCGCTGACATGGCGCGACACTCTCGGCGGAAATGAGGATTCAGATTGTCCAGGATTTTCGTTTTCCCTCGGTACGTTGCACGACCGTGCGCGGGCCGGTGCGGGTCGCCTGATAGCTGAATTTCAAGGGAAGAACCTCGCTGACCAGCGGGCCGGGGTGTGCCGCATCGCCGGTGCCCACCAGGGCCAGTTGGTTGCCGTCATGGCGGAACAGCTGCAACTCGCGGGTATCGCGATGGACGATCAGCAGTTCGCGGACGCCCAGCAGCGAGTAAAACGGCAGCTTTTCGTCGGTATCGTCGCCGGGACTTCGAATTTCAATGAGGAAATCCGGCCCGCCCAGCCAGTGCGTGCCGCAATCGACGGCCCGGCCGCCGTTGAGGACGACGACCACATCCGGGCAGCGGAAGCTCTTTTCCCACCGCCGTCGGCGGTCGCTGACGTTCGCACCGGGAAGCACCAGGCCCTTGCCCTCCAGGCGAACGACCAGCATGAGGACCGTGGTGTACTCGCCAACCAAGGTCTGATGCGGATTGGTTGCAAGCGGTGGCACGACGTAGACTCCATCCCACACTTCATCGTACTGGTCGATTCCCATTTTCTGCCGGTGGCGAATCAATTCCTGCACCACGAGCGGTTCCAGGATTCTGGCCGTCGGCATCAAGAATTCCGGCCTCGGCACATCGCGGGCCGCAGGTTCGCCCTTGGGTTTTCGGGTCGTCCGTGGTGCGTCGTTCATGTTTCCCCTCCCGAGTTCACGCGCGCGACGCCGACTCACTTCTTGAAGAAGAACTCCGCCGCCGTCCGCCGCAGCAGCCAATCCTTGTCCTCCGCCGTGAGGAAATCCAGCCGCTTGCTCGCGAGTTCGAGGCTGTCCGCGTACTTGTGCTCGACCACCTGAAACGGGCAGTCGCTCTCCCACATGCAGCGTTTCGCCCCGAAGGCCTGCACCACCTGGCGGATCAGCGGCCCCAGATCGGCATACGGCGGCTGCTTCTTGCCCAGGGCGTAAAACGCGCCGACCTTGACCAGCACGCGCGGATGCTTGGCCAGCGCGCACAACGTCTCCACGTCTTTCTCGACAATCGTACCCGTGGCGCCGATCCGGCAGAGATGGTCGATGATGACCGGCGTCTCCGGGAACTTCCGGCACATGCGGTCCAGTTCGGGCAAGCCGTCCGGATCGATCAGGCAACTCATGGCCTGATTGTGCTTCGCCCCGGCGGCGAACAGCGCGGCATACCCCGCCGGCTCCAGCCATTTTTGCGGCGGCTGCTTGCTCAGGCGCGGATGAATCCGAAAGGCCCGCACTCCCTTCTTGGCCAGGTCCGCCATCCGTCGTTCCGGCGCTTCGGCATGCACGTCGATGACGGCGGTGCCGACGAACACATCGGGAAACAGCGCGATCATGTCCAGCATGTAGCGGTTATCGAAGCCATAGAAGCTCATCTGAATCAGGTTGATGCGCTCGACCCCGGCCGGCTTGCTGTGCTTGAACAATTCGTCGGGCGTGAAGGAGCGCGGCTTGATGTTCTCAACCTGATAACCGGCGGCCAGGGGATAGTGGGACACGTCCGGGGTCCAGACGTGAACGTGCGCGTCGATGAAACCCATGTGGGGTCTCCCGCAAGTAGGGTGCTGCCAGTCAGGTGGTCATTCTATCCGGCTGGGGCCGTGTTCGGCCAGAAACGGCGCTGCTCGCGCTGCCGCCTTGGAGCGGTGTGGAATCGGCCAACTTGCCGCAGAACGGTGCGGAAGTTGCACCCAAAAGGAACTGAAGTCGCAGCAGACAGTTGCTTGCGCACTGCTCGGAGTCGCGGACCATACCCGGAAATGAAGGAGGAACATCATGAAGCGTCGCACCATCGTCGGCCTGGCTTCCGTTGCCCTGTTGGCTTTTACCAGCACCGCCTTCGCGGATCACGCCTACAAGGAAGTGCAGGCGACCATCATGAAAATGCAACCCCAGGCCAACCAGCTCACGGTCCAGGTCGCGAACGGCAAGGAAACCACTTTCACGGTCGCCGACGATGCCTGGCTGCAAATCCACGGCAGCACGCCCTTCGACGGCAAGCTGGAAGAATTCAAGCCGGGGATGCGCGTCACCATCCTGTTCCGTTCGGACGAAAAGGCCGGTGACAAACCGCACGCTCTGCTGATGTACCCGACCAAGGACGCGGACAGCAACCAACGCTGACGCGCCCCACGAGAACCCCATTTGCCGCGACCTTCCAGCCTGGCAGGCCCGCTGCCAGGCTGTTCGCGCGCGCTGGGTTGCCAACAGCGCAGGTCGTTACCCAGCAACGCGCGGCCGCCCGCCCGGGAATCCCTTGCTGCTTTCGCAACCCTTCCCGGCCGACTCTTGCCATCGGCGAAAAGCCCGGTATAGTCAGCAGTCGATTGGCCAGGCTTCATCGAGACTTGCAACACAGGAAGGGATCAACCGATGGGTTACAAGCAGACCGGCGAGCATCGCTTCGGCAAGGGGTCGTTCCATCAGGTCGGGCTGGTGCGCGGCCAGTTCGGCAACGTGGACATGAACCACTGGGTGAAGTTCCTGGCCGACACCGGCTTCGATGGCTGGGAAGAAGCCAGCTGGGAACTGGACCTGTCGCGCTGCGCCGACGACAAGGGCGCGGAAGCCTACGCCAAGGAGCGCGTGGACCTGGCCAAGAAGCACGGCCTGGAAATCTTCACCGTGGCTACTCATCTGCAAGGCCAGGTGCTGGGCGATGAACCCAGCGCCCGCACGCTAAATTTCTACCAGAAGAGTGAGGCCGGCGCTGCCTACAAGGCCTGGCGCGACAAGGGCAACAAGCCGCCGCGCACCAACCCCTTCCACGTCCCCGACGAGGTCGGCAAGCTGCTGCACGAACAGGCCACCAAGGACCTGGTGGCCTGCGTCCGGCTGGCGCACTTCCTCGGCAAACTGCAAAACCGCAAGGTGGCGCTGCCCGGCTTCGTCGGCTCGCCCGCCCATTGCTGGGCCAGCTTCTTCCTGTTCCCACCCATCCCGAGCAGCATCGGGGGCCACAAGATCGACGACCCGCGCGACCTCAGCCTCGAACTGCTGGCGGAACGCTTCGCGCCGGTCTTCGATGCCTGCAAGAAGTACGGCGTGACCTATGACCTGGAATGCCACCCGTCGGAGCGGGCGATGGGCGACATCGAGTCGGCGAGCGATTACCTGAAAGCGATGGACAAGGCCGGTTACAAGGACGTGGTCGGCTTCAACCTGGACGGCTCGCACCTGGAATGGCAGGGCGTGAGCGTGGTGCAGTTCATCCGCGAGTTCGGCGACCGCATCCACTGCGCCCACGTCAAGGGCGTCTGGGTCAGCCGGGAGCATACCCGCGCGGGCTTGCTCGGCGGCCATCGGCCGATGGGCCACAAGCTCAACGGCTGGAATTTCGTCACCGCCGGCACGGCCCGCGACGCCAACAGCTTGGAGGAAATCCTGATCGAATTGAATCGCGCCGGCTACGACGGCGCGGTGAACATCGAGTGGGAAGACAACGACGCCGAGCAGCACGCGGGGGCCAAGACGGCGCTGGCCAACGTCCGCCGGGCCGACAACCCGCCGAGCGGCATGCGGCACGACGAAATGCTGAAGGCGTAGCGCAGAGTTTAGCCGCGAGCCGGAGGCGAGTGTTGTCGCGGACGGCATGGGCCTCTCGTCACATTCGGGAGGCCCTGTTTCGTGGCAGCTTCGGGTACAATAACAGAGCTCCATCGACCGGCACTTTGCGCGAAAGGACGACCCTTCATGAGCATTCTCGAATTGCCGCTTCCCGAATCCCTGAAGCGATTCGTGGAGTCGCAGGCCGCGGCACGGGGCTACGCCTCGTCGAGCGACTACGTGGTGGCGCTGCTCCGCGCGCTGGAACGAAGGCAAGCCTGGGAGGGTCTGGAACCATTGGTCCTGGAAGGTCTGGCGACGCCGGCCCGTGAAGTGACGCCACAGGACTGGCAGAGTTACCGGGAAGAAATCGACCGCCTGGAAGCCCGGCAGCAACCATGAAACGGAGAATCATTCGGCACGACGCGGCCGAAGCAGATTTGCTGGGGCATTTACGTTACATGGTTCGCTCTAGCGTACCTGCCGCACGGCGATTCCTCGCAGCGGTCGAAGAAGCGTTCGAGCGGTTAGCCGCCATGCCGGAAATGGGCAGTCCGTGCGAATTCCGCAATCCCACCGCAGCCGACCTCCGTTTCTGGATCATGCGCCCGTTTCCCAAGCATCTCATCATTTACCGGCCGCTGACCGATGGCATCGAAGTGGTTCGCATCGTCCACGGTGCGCAACACTGGCAGGCGCTATTCGAGTCCTAACCGGCGGCAAATCCCTCACGGCAGCAAATCGGCCACCTTGATCCGCGCCTGCGGCAATGCCAGCGGACTAACGGTGTCGTTCGGCGACAGGATGATGCGCTGCTGATAGCTGGCCCCAAACCGAGCCTTGCTGTCCGGCGCCGGGTTCCGGCGCACCTCCAGCACGCGACGCTTGACGTTGACGATCCAGTAGTCCTGGATGCCCACCTTGGCGTACAGGCTGCCCTTGACGCGACGGTCGTGATATAGGGTCGTCTCGCTCACTTCGACGATCAACAGCGCCGAGGTGGGGTTGTTGATGGTTGCATTGTCGCGCAAGGTGCCAGCGATCACCGCCAGATCGGGATCGACCACGGAATAGGGAGTCAAATCGAGGGACATTTGCACGCGCACCCAGTAGGGAGCCCCAAAGACCGCCCGCAACACGTCGTGTGTCAACGAAATCGAAATCGCATGATAGTTCTTTTGGGCGGCCATTTCGTAGATCACTCCCTCGATCAATTCGACGCGGCGATTCAGGAAGAAATTACGGTCGACAAGACGGTAGAATTTCTTCGCGGTCCACAAGTATCGCCGCACATCGGCTTGACGTTTGACCTTCATCGGCAGCACCTCATCACCCAGGCCGGTGGCGCTCACGTCGCGTTCGCCATCACTTCCAGTTGCACCAGGCTGCGTTTCTGCTCTTTCTCCAGGTATTCGCGGCCCTTCTTGACGTTGACGTGGTCCCAGGGCAGCACCTCGGTCATCGGCCGGGTGCGCTGCGAGTACCAGGCGGTGTCGATGCCCAGGTCGGCGAAGGTCTGCCACCAGATATTCGGCTGGAAGCACTCGCGCCAACCGTCCAGTCGGCAGCCGCGCCGCCAGGCTTCTTCCAGGGCCACGGCAATCCGTCGGTCGCCGCGCGTCAGCACGCCTTCGAGCAAGCTAAGATCGAGATCGTGCTGCTTGATGTACACCGACTTCAGCCGCCGCCGACTGCGCATGTAATCGCCGGCCCACTTCAGATATTCCCGCGTTTGCATGCCGTTCCACTGATAGGGCGTGTGCGGCTTGGGCACGAAGTTCGAGACGGAGGCGGTGACCTCGACGTAGCGGCCGATGGTCCGCTTGCCGATGGTCGAGATAGTCTCGGCCATGTCCACGATGCCGTCGAGATCGACCTGCCGTTCGCCGGGCAGGCCGCACAGGAAGTAGAGCTTCACTCGCTGCCAGCCGTTCTGAAAAGCCTGCTTGCAGCCTTCGTACAGGTCTTCGTTGTCGATGGGCTTGCGGATTTGCTCGCGCATGTCGTCGCGGGCGACTTCCGGAGCCAGCGTCAGCCCCGACTTGCGCACCCCCTTGATAAGCTGGGGCAGCGACCGCAACTGATGGTTGATGCGCAAACTCGGCAGCGAGATGTTGACGCCCAGCGGCGTGAAGACCTCGTGCAGCCGTTTGACCAGTTCCTCGAAATCCGGATAATCGCTGGTGGACAGCGACAGCAGACTGATTTCGTGGTAGCCAGTGCTCTTGTAGGACTCCAGCGCCCCCTGCACGATGGTCTCGATGGAACGGGTTCGCAAGGGCCGTTTGATGACCGTCGACTGGCAGAAGCGACATTGCCAGGGACAGCCGCGCATGATCTCGATGGCGATGCGGTCGTGCGTGGTTTCGACGAAGGGCACGATGGGCTTGGTCGGCAGCGGAATGTCGTCGAAATCCTGGTCGATGGTGCAGGCGCGGATTTCCTTGGGCACGTCGCTGCGGGTCCGGTGCATGGCGGCAATGGTGCCGTCGGCGTGGTACTCCGGCTCGTAGAACATTGGGGCATAGGCCCAGTCGGTCCCGGCGACGATCTCGGCCATGATGTCGGCACGCTTCTGCGAAGCGTCGCTAACCAAACGATAGCGTTCTTTCAGGCTGATCCATTTCTCCATGATCCACGGCAAGCTCTCCTCGCCGTCGCCGATCACGAAGACGTCGATGAACGGGGCCAGCACCTCGGGGTTCTGCGCTCCGGGGCCGCCGGCAATCACCAGCGGATGATCGAGCGTGCGGTCCTTGGCATGCAGCGGGATGCCGCCCAGGTCGAGCATGGTCAGGATATTGGTGTAGCAGACCTCGTACTGCAAGCTGAAACCGATCAGGTCGAAGTCCTTCAACGGCGTGCAGGTTTCCAGGCTGCACAAGGGCAGCCGGTGCTTGCGCAGTTCGGCCTCGAAATCCAGCCAGGGGGTGAAGGCGCGCTCGCAGGCCCACTGCGGGTCGCTGTTCATGATGCTGTAGAGCACCTGCAGCCCGTGGTGGCTCATGCCCAGCGCATAGGTGTCGGGAAACGTCAGGCACAGCTTACCGCGCACCCGGCGATGGTCCTTGACGACGCTATGCAGCTCGCCGCCGATGTACTGCGCCGGCGTCTGCACGCGCGGCAGCAAGCGGTGAATGGCTTCCTTCAGCTGGCTGTGAATCATGAGACAATCCCTCGACAGCGACCATGCGGCGGTCGGATGAATCCGCACCAGTGAACTGCTATTATGCCAGAAGCAACAGCTTCCGTCCGCTGTAGTTTTCTTCCAGAGCATGCGCCGATGGCCGTCAAGCTGGCTTTCACTTCCGACTTGCATCTGCCGTTGACCTCGGCTGAAGTCCTGACGGATTTCGCCGAAGATATTGCCCGTCAGGAACCGGACGTACTCGCCATCGCCGGCGATATTGGCGAAACCGCGTTGGATCCGCAGGGCTGCGTCCACGTCGAACTGTGCCTGAACCTCTTTACCAGTTTTCTGACCTGCCCGGTCCTGGTGGTGGCCGGCAATCACGACCTCTGGGTATTGGGCAAAAGACGGAATGCGAGTGTGCGCATCTGGCAGACGGATTTGCCGGCTGCGGTCGAGCGCGCGGGGTGTATTTGGCTGGAGGGACAAGCGCACGTCGTTGGCAATGTGGCGTTGGCAGGCACCATCGCCTGGTACGACTATTCTGCCGCCGATCCGACGATCGAGGCAAGTGCCGCAACCTTTGCCGAGCGCAAGTATGAATTCAACAAGGACGCCGACCGCATCGACTGGCCGTGGACCGATCTTGAGTTTGCGAGCATGGTGGCCGAGCCATTCTTGAAGACGCTGGATCGCCTCGAAGCCGATCCCGCCATCCGGCAAACGGTGGTCTTCACGCACGTGCCGCTGCTCGAATGCCAGATGTGCCGTAAGCCGGAGAACCGCGACTGGGGCTTCTCCAACGCCTACTTCGGCAACCTGACGCTGGGCGCGGAGGTGATCCAGCGGCGCAAGGTGACGCACATCGTCAGCGGTCACACGCACGTTCCCCGGCATGCCCTGGTGAAGCTGACGGACGGCCGAACTCTGGATGCGCGGGTGCTGAACAGCCAGTATGGCCGCCCGGCGTGGGAGACGATTACGTTGGACGGGACCGATTGATAGAATGGCCTGGAGAAAAGAGACAGCCGACGGAGGCAATGGCCATGAGCATGATCTTCCCCGGCATGGATCCCTGGCTTGAGAATCCTTCATCCTGGCGCTCCGTGCATAGTCGGCTGGTGGTATACCTGGCCGACCAACTGCAAGCAAAGCTCGGTGATCGCTACCTGGCCGATGTCGAAGAGCGCGTATATGTCGAAGGGCCGGATCGCGACATCATTCCCGACGTAGCGCTGCGGCAGCAACGCACGACCATCACCGGCCAGGTGCTCGCCGTGGCCGATGCGGATGCACCCGATGTGGAGCAGGTACCGGCCCTTGAAGTTCACGAGACCTATGTTGCCATTCTGGATCGGCAGGCGAGCCGAACGGTGGTGACCGTGATCGAAGTGGTTAGCCCGACAAACAAATACGCGGGACCAGGCCGAGACTCATACCTGGACAAGCAACACCAGGTGTGGCAAAGTACGACCCATTTAATTGAAATCGATCTGTTACGCGCTGGCCCTCACGTGCTTGCCGTCCCCGAGCGCGTGGCGCGCCGCCGCGGTCCTTTTGCTTACTTGACCTGCGTGAATCGGGCGCTGGGCCGTCGCGGTCAATTCGAACTGTATCGCCGCCAGCTGCCAGAACGCCTCCCGCGCATTCAGGTGCCGCTTGCAGCTGGTGATATTGATGTGGTCCTGGATGTACAGGCAGCGGTCGCTCAGCTCTACGCGGCAGGTCAATATCGAACTCGTCTGAACTATGACGAGCCTTGCGTACCGCCGCTGTCCGCCGAAGACCAAGCCTGGGCCAACGAACGCATTCAGGAAGCACGGCAGCAGCAATGACTCTGGAGGCTCTCCGCGTGCAGTTCTACTTCTTCCACCTGATGTCCTGGCCGTACCTGCCCGACGACTTCGACGAGAAATACGACTCCGCCTGGATTTGGCTGCCGAACTCGCTCTACGATCCCGTCAAGGGCCATCAGCTTTACCAGGACTACATCGATACCCTGGCCTATGCCGATGAACTGGGCTTCGACGGCGTCTGCGTCAACGAGCATCATCAGAACGCCTACGGGCTGATGCCTTCGCCCAACGTGATTGCCGGAGCGCTGACGCAGCGGACCAAGCGCTGCAAGATCGCCGTGGTCGGCAACGCGCTGCCGATGTACAACCCGCCGCTGCGCGTGGCCGAGGAGTTCGCCATGCTCGACGTCATGAGCGGCGGTCGGCTCGTGGCTGGCATGGTCATCGGCGGCGGCCCGGAATACTTCGCCTACGGCGTCAATCCCACGTTCGCGCGGGAACGCTACCGCGAAGCCCTCGATCTCATCGTCAAAGCGTGGACCACGCCCGGCCCGTTCATCTGGAACGGCCGGCACTACTTCCTGCGCTACGTCAATCCCTGGCCCCGGCCGTTGCAGCAGCCGCACCCGCCCATCTGGATTCCCGGCGTCGGCAGCCTGGAAACCATCGAGTTCGTCGCCCAGCGCCGCTATGGCTATATGGGCATCCCGTACTTTCACATCGACGTCTTCAAGCGCACCTTCGAGATGTTCCGCGAAGCGTGCGGCCGAGCGGGCTACACGCCGGCGCCGGAACAACTCGGCTGGGGGGTGCCGATCTACGTGGCCGAGACCGACAAACAAGCACGCGAGGAATTCGAGCCTGCCTTCTGGTATTTCGTCAAGAACCTGCTCAAGGGCATCGGCACCACGCCGCCGGGCTACACCTCGCCGAAGTCGGCGGTCGCCATCATGAAGAATCAGGACAAGTTCCTGGCGGTGCAGAAGACCTGGGACGACATCGAGAAGGGCATGTTCGCCATCGTCGGCAGCCCGCCAACGGTGCGACAAAAACTCGAAGATTGTCTGAAGCAACTCGGAGCGGGCGTGGTGCTCACTGGTTGCCAGACGGGAGC
>JAGVLI010000401.1 GCA_020054355.1 Planctomycetales bacterium
GCCGTGTCACCGAGCAGGCCGCGGCCGCGGTCGCGAAGCGTCCCGCTTCGATTTCCGATTGTCCTGCCGCCAGGGCGACCGCGAAGGCCGCGTTGAACGCATCGCCCGCCGCCGTGGTATCGATGGCCTGAACCGGAATCGCCGGCCAGAAATGCTCGTCTTGATCGCTCGACCATAGAGCGCCCTCGGCCCCCAGCTTGACGATAATCTTCGTCGCGCCCAGTGCCCGCAACTTGGCCGCCTGCTCCACCGCTGCCGCTCGACCGAGCGCTTTTCCTGGCATGCCGGTCAAGGTCGCCAACTCACTTTCGTTCGGTGTCACATAGTCCGCGCAGGATAGCAAGTCCCGGCTGACCGGCATCGCCGGCGCCGGATCGAGAATGACGCAGGCGCCGGCTTTTTTCGCGAGCCGCGCGGCGACTTCGACGACCGGCATCGGGACTTCGAGTTGCAGCAGCAGAATATCTCCGGCCGAGAGGAGTTGTTCGAGCGGCGTCAGGTGTGCTTCGCGCAAGGTGCCATTGGCGCCTGGCACGATCACAATGCGGTTCTGTCCCGTGGCTTCCACGCCGATGACGGCTACACCGGTGGAAACCGCCGCGTCCACCTGGATGTGCGTAACGTCCACTCCACCCGCTGCCAGGTGCTGCTTCAGCCAGGCGGCATGGGTGTCGTTGCCGACCTGGCCGACCATGCTGACCGCGCCGCCGAGCCGGGCAGCGCCATACGCCTGGTTCGCGCCCTTGCCGCCGGGAAACACCGCGAAGTCCTTGCCGACCAGCGTTTCGCCGGGTCCGGGAAAGCGCTCCAGCGCCAGGACGAAATCCACGTTCAGGCTGCCGACGACGACGATGCGCCCTGCCATGTTACTTCTCCCGATGGCGATAGCGGTCGATGATGACCGCGATGACGATGACGGCCCCCGTGATGAGCCGCTTCGTCGGTTCGCCGGCCTGGAGTTGCACCAGGCCGGTTTCGAGAACGGCCATGATGAGAACGCCGAAGAGCGAATTCACCACTGAAGCCCGGCCGCCCATCAGGCTGGTGCCGCCGATGACCACTGCGGCGATGGCTTGCAACTCGAAGCCCGCGCCGGCGTTGGGGTCCGCCGAGGACAACCGGCCGCAGTGAATGACCGCCGCCAGCGCGGCCAGCAGGCCGCTGAGCATGAACACCGTCAGCTTGTTCGGCCAGGGGTTGATGCCAGAAAGCCGCACGACTTCCTCGTTCGTGCCGATGGCGATCATGTAGCGGCCGAAGACCGTGCGCCAGAGCACGATCTGCGCCACCAGTGCCAGGACCACGGCAAGCAGGAAGGCGGCCGAGACGCCCGCCACCCGGATTTCGGACAGCGAAACCAGGCCGCCGATGTACATCGTGCGCGAATCGGTGACGAGATAAGCTCCGCCCCGCGCCATCTCCAGCATGCCAAGCGTGACGATGAACGACGGCAGTCCCCAGCGGATCATCACCAGGCCGTTGACAGCGCCGCAAGCGAGGCCAGTAGCCAGGCAAGCCGCCAGGGCCAACGGCCAGGGCAGTTGATACTTCGTCAACAGCAGGCCGAAAACGCCGCCGCACAGCGCCAGCACCGAGCCGACCGACAGGTCGATGCCGCCAATCGACAGCACCAACGTCATGCCGACCGCGAGCAGAATGGCGACCGGAATCTGGTTGGCGATGGTGCGAAACGTGGCTGGCGTGAAGAAGTTCTTCGTGGATAAGCCGAAGATGGCGATCAGCACGATCAGCACCAGGGCCAGTCCCAGGTACTCGGCGAACAATCCGCGCAATGAAGAGGTGCTTTTCATGTTGGCATCGAGACATGGCCGCTCAGGGCCGCTTTCATGATGGCGTCTTCGCTCCACTGGCCGCGCTCGAAAGTTGCCGACAGCCGGCCTGCCGACAGCACGGCGATCCGGTCGCAGATCGTCAGCAGCTCCTTGAGGTCGGACGACACCACCAGGATGGCCTTGCCGCGCTCGGCCAGCGTTTCCAGCAGGCGGTAAATCTCGAACTTGGCGCCGACGTCGATGCCGCGCGTGGGTTCGTCGAAGATCAAGATTTCGCAATCTCGGAAGAGCCACTTGGCCAGTACGACTTTCTGCTGGTTGCCGCCGCTGAGTTGCCCGACTGGCTGCTCGGCCGATCGGCAGTTGACGGCCAGGTCGCGGACGAAACCCGTCGCCATTTGCTCTTCGGCCGCGGAGTTCAGCCAGGTCCGGCCGGTCGATACTGCTGCCAGCCTGGCAATGCTGATATTCGTCCGGATCGGCAACGGCAGGAGCAGACCTTCCGCCTTGCGGTCCTCGGTCAAGAGGGCGATGCCGTGGCGCACGGCATCCTTCGGGCTGCGAATCCTCGTCGGCGCGCTCGAACCGTAAAGGAAGATGTCGCCGCTGTCAAGCGGGTCCGCGCCGAAGATCAGACGCATGGTTTCGGTGCGGCCCGCGCCCATCAGCCCGGCAAAGCCCAGGATTTCGCCCCGATAGGCTTCAAACGAGACCTCTTGGACCGCATCACCTCGTCTCAGGCCGCTGACTCGGAGCGCCGCATGGCCGCGCGGTCGGTCGTTCGCCTGGCGGGTCGCATCGAGTTCCCGCCCGACCATGCAGCGCA
>JAGVLI010001092.1 GCA_020054355.1 Planctomycetales bacterium
CGCCGGCAACAGCAGCGCGGCGAGCAGCGTGAAGCAAGGCAAAGCCAGCCAGCGGTACATGGATGCGCCCTCCAGGAAGAAGTTCGCAGCCATCGTAGCGGGAGCACGGCGAAGCCGCAAGCGGCCGGCAGCGCATAGCGCCCGGGGGTAGTCCGGCGAGCCGAGTGGGATCCATAGCGCTCTCGGCTACCGGCGTCGATCTTGGCACGGAGGATACTCGAAAATGCTGCACCTCCGGGCATCCTGTCGATTGGACTGACCTTGGCCGTTCGTGACGTTAAACCTGACTCGCTTCGCCGCTTCTCCGAGGCTGAAGCCCTGCTTCGTTTCTCAGGGCGGCGGGGAGGCGCGAAAAGCAAAAAATTTCGCTTGTGGTCTGAAGTTCCACCGGGGATAATCCTTCCTGTTAGCCTACCTTGCCAGAAAACGGGCGAACCCACCAGAATCGCCTCCTACCAGTTAGGTGCCCGCCATGAAGGACTCTCCTGCCACATTGCTGACGTTGGCTTGCGCCACGCTGCTGGGTCTAAGTGTCGGTTCCGCGCACGGCCAGACTGCGGACCTCGTGCTCTCGGGCGAGCTTCGTCTACAACCTGCCGCTTTGACCTTGAACCACCCCCGCCAACCGTTTTCGGTCCTCGTCAGCGGTGCCACGGCGGATGGCCAAGTTCTGGATTTGACCGGTGCCGCCAGCTATGGCAGTGCGGACGAGAAGATCGCTGCCGTCGATTCATTTGGTTGGGTCCGGCCGGTGGCTTCCGGCAAGACTGCGATCACGATCAAGGCCGCCGGCAAGAGCGTGACGCTGCCCGTCACGGTCGAACTCAAGGCCGAAGCGCCGCCGATCAGCTTCCGGCACGAAGTCATGCCGGTCTTTTCCAAGGGCGGCTGCAACATGGGTTCTTGCCACGGCTACTCGCTGGGCAAGAATGGCTTCAAGCTCTCGCTGCGCGGCGGCGACGAGGCGGCGGATTACCTTGCGCTGACCCAGGAATTCCTGGGCCGGCGGCTCAACCCACAACGCCCGGAAGCCAGCCTGCTGCTGCGCAAGGGGCGGGGCGAATCGGCCCATCGCGGCGGTGCCCGCATGGAAGCCGGCGATGTGATGCACGAGACCCTGCTCGCGTGGATTCGCGCGGGCGCGCCCGCCGATTTGAAGAACCCGCTGGAGTTGGTTTCGGTCAAGGTCTACCCGGAGAAGTTCGTGGCCCGCCCCGGCCAGCAGCAACAGCTGCAACTATTGGCCACTTATTCGGACGGCAGCGTCCGCGACGTGACCAAGCTGGGCGTCTACACTTCCAACGCCGATGCGCTGGTGCCCGTGGACGAGGCCGGGGTGGTCAGCGCCAAGGAGCTGGGCGAGACCGCGATCGTGGCCCGCTACGAACGGCTCTTCGCGGTGTCGAACGTCATGGTGCTGGGCAAGGCTGCCGAGTTCACCGCCATCGCGCCGCAGGACAACCTGATCGACAAGCACGTCACGGCCAAGCTGAACGATCTGCGGATTACGCCGTCGGAACTGTGTGGGGACGCCGAGTTCCTGCGCCGCGTCTACATCGACCTGCTCGGCATCCAGCCGACGCCGACGGAAGTGAAGGCGTTCCTGGCCGATACCGCCCCGGACAAGCGGGCCAAGGTGGTCGAAACCCTGTTCGCCCGGCAGGAATTCGTCGATCACTGGGCGCTGAAATGGGGTGACCTGCTGCAAAACAGCCGCTCGCGCCTGAGCGAGCCAGCCATGTGGGCCTTCCGCGAATGGATTCGGTCCTCGGTCGCCAGCAACATGCCGCTGGATGAGTTTGCCCGCCGGCTGCTGACCAGCAAGGGCGGGCCGCGCGACGACCCGGCGTCGGCCTTCTTCCTCGTCAGCACCGACACCAACGACACCCTCCAGCGCGTCACGCAGGTCTTCTGCGGCGTCCGCATGCTTTGCGCCAAGTGCCATGCCCACCCGTTCGAGAACTGGACGCAGGCGGATTACTTCGGCTTGTCCAGTTTCTTCAACCAGGTGACGAGCAAGCCGGACCCCTTGCGAGACGCCAAGGACACGAAAGCCAAGCTGGTGACGCTCAACCTGGCCGCCGGCAACTCGGTCAATACTCGCACCAATGCCGGCCAGGCGCCCCGCTTCCTCGGCGGCGGCGAGGCGAAGTTGGCCCCCGGCGAAGACCGCCGCGAAGCCTACGCGAAATGGCTGACCGCGCCTGAGAACCCGTTCTTCGCCAAGAGCCTGACCAACCGCATCTGGAGCTACTTCTACCAGCGCGGCATCATCGACCCGGTGGACGACCTGCGCAGCACCAACCCGCCGAGCAATCCTGCCCTGCTCGACGCCCTGACCAAGGACTTCGTCGCCCACAAGTTCGATGCCAAGCACCTGATGCGGACCATCCTGCTGTCGCATACCTACCAGCGCTCGACGCGGGCCAACCCCAGCAACGCCCACGACACGCTGAACTATTCGCGCGCCATCCCGCGGCGCATGAAGGCCGAGGTGCTGGTCGATTGCCTGGTGCAGGC
>JAGVLI010000946.1 GCA_020054355.1 Planctomycetales bacterium
AGCGCTCGCCTCCGGCTCGCGGCTAAACGGCGGTATTCTCACTCTCGATGATCTTCAAGAACCGCTCTTCCAGGCTGGGTTGTTCCGGCCGCAGGGTGCGCAGCTTCCAGCCGCATTCCACCGCCAGGGCGCACACCCGCGGCGACAAGTCTTCGCTATCGGGGTGCTGCGCGATCTTCAACCGGGTGCCGCCCGCGATATCCTCGCTTTCCACGCCATCGACGCCCGGCACCGCCCGCATCGGCGTCGGATCGACGCTGCCCTCGAACTCCGCCAGCAGGACCCGTTTGCCGCCGACCTGCACCAACTCCGCCAGCGACGCCGACGCCTTCACCTGCCCGCGATTGATGATGATGACTCGGTCGCAGGTCATCTCCACTTCGGGCAGGATGTGGGTCGAAAGCAGGATGGTATGCTCCTTGCCCAGCTCGCGGATCAGGTTGCGGGTTTCGCGGATCTGCGACGGATCGAGGCCCGCCGTCGGCTCGTCGAGGATCAGCACCGGCGGGTCGGCCAGCAGGGCGTCCGCCAGGCCCACGCGCTGACGATAGCCCTTCGAGAGCGTGCCGATAATCTGCCGATGGACGTCCTTCAGCCAGCAGCGGTCCATGACGAACTCCCGGCGGTGCCGGCGTTCCCGGCCGTGCAGGCCCTTCAGCCCGGCGCGGAAGTGCAGGTATTCGCCGACGCGCATCTCGACGTAGAGCGGGCAGCTCTCGGGCAAGTAGCCGATGCGCCGGCGGGCTTCGAGCGGCTGCCAGAAGACGTCGAAGTCGGCGATGCTGGCCTGGCCGCTGGTCGCGGTCATGTAGCCGGTGAGGATGCGCATGGTGGTCGTCTTGCCCGCGCCGTTCGGCCCGAGAAAGCCGACGATCTGCCCGGCCGGCACGTCGAAGGAGACATCGCGGACGGCGGCGTAGTCGCCGTAGAATTTCGTCAGGTTGCGCACGTGGATCATCGGCGGACCTCTCACCAACTAACCGCTTGCGGTTTGGCACGCGCCGCTCTTCTTCCGGGGATTGGTAGAAGATAGCCAAACCCATGTCAGCTGACAAGGGTGCGGTTGCTTCTCCGCACCTCATGTTACGTTCCGGCCGGCGTCGTGGTTTGCGGGTCGCCGCTTGCATCGGCGGCCGCGCCGGAGTAGCCTTGTCGAGAGGTAGGTGCCGCGAGCCGAGCGGCACCCGGACTTTGCAAAGACCTGCTGCAACCGATGGTTCAGGTCCGGCTCGGCTCGCCGGACCTACCCGGCAAGTGCCCCGTCTTTCCAGGCCCATACTCCAACAAACCGCGACGGCTTGTGTTGGGACCAATTGACAGGGTCCGACGCCGGTGGCGCGGTGGTCCGCAACGGCGAGGAGGCCGACCATGAAGCAGACGCCCGAAACCCCCGGCCCGGCGACGCCGTCGCCCGAACAGCTGATCGAGCTGGAACGGTTGCGCGAGGCGGCCCAGTTCTGGAGAAGCACCACCCTGAGCCTGGCTTTCCTGTTCGCGCTCCTCCTGGCCGTCTCCTTCGTCCAGTTCGCGGGCACCTACTCCACTTGCAAGATCTGGTACGAAGCCCGCCAGGAAGCCTACGACGTGCAGCAGCAATCCCAGGCCGTGCTGGCGCAAACGACTGCCGAGGTGGAACGCCTGCGGCAGCTGGGCGGGCAGGTCAACTGGTCGCGCCTGCAACTCCACGAGGCTGAGGTGGACCTCGACCGCCAGGCCCAGCGGCTGGAAACTCTGCGAAAACAAGTGCAGGTCGTGCAGAACGAATTGGACGCCGAAGCGAAGAAATGGGAAGCCCTCCTGCCCTCGAAGCGGCTGGAGGGCGTGATCTACATCAATGGCAAACCCCACCGAGTCGCGCCGGCGCGCGAGTGAGGGACCGAGGCTCGACCTGCCGGCGAGCGTCGTGGCGTAAGCCCGACGTGTTCCCGGTGAAATCCACGTCGGGCTTACGCCACGACGCTCGCCAAAGCATAGCACTCGGCGGATCGCGCATCGAGTCAGCGCCTCACTCCTCATCCGGCGCCGTCTCGTTCTCCAGCCGTTCCAGCAGCACGCCGCCGTTCTCGTAGAGCTGGCTGGCAATCTCCGCGCTCCAGAGGATGCGCACCACGAACCCGTAGGTCTGGCCCTTCACTTCCGGATAGGGAATCCAGACCCGCAGCTTCTGGCCCAGCAGCCGGGCGGTGCCCACCAGGCGGATGCCCGACAGCGAGATTTCCCGGCTCATGCCGTGCAGCAGCCGGCCGTCCTCGGTCTGGATCAGGATCGGGCGGGCGAAGTCGATGCGCTTGTGGACCCGGCGCTCGTCGTGATTGCGGTCCTTTTTCCGTTCCTTGCGGATCAACGACCGCACCGCCTGCTGGATCGCTTCCAGCTGGCGCTGATCGTGGCGGGCGCGGGCGCGCATGCGCGTCGGCCCGGACGGCACGAAGTAATAACGGCTGTGCCGGCAGGACAGGGCGGCCCCCGCCTGCTGGATGACTTCCTTCCAGCAATGCTCCGGCAGCTCGGCCCGGCGCAGCTCGTCGCGGACCTGGCGCGGGACGATGAACTCCTGCCGCTGGGCGGAGCGCAGCACGGCACGCACGACTTTTTCCAGACCGTTTTGGGTTGGCAAAGTCCGTTTCCTTCACTGGCGCCGCGGCCCGAGGCGCACCGTGCGAGCGGGCATTGCCTGGCCGGTGAGCGCGGCGGAGTGCCTGATTTTTTCGGAAAGTCCCCTAGTATAGCATGCTTTCGGCCCGCCTGCGCCGCTGCACCGCTCGCGGTTTAGAGCGTTCGGAAGAAATGACGTAGGTCAGGCTTTCCAGCCTGACTGTCAGGCTGGAAAGCCTGACCTACGTTTCATGGTTTCCGTTCGCTCTTAGCACGATTGTCTCGCCTTGTCTTCCGGGTCCGCGACGCTATAGTAAGCATTTTCGCCAATCGCGGATTCCGTACCGAGGGTTTCGTCATGGGGATGCAGTGTGCCATCTGTGGCAAGAAGCCGTCCATGGGCAACCACTATGCCCGGCGCGGCAAGGCCAAATACCTGGGCGGCGTCGGCCGCAAAGTGACCGGCATCACCCGCCGCGCCTTTCTGCCGAACCTGCAGCGCATTCAGGTCGAGATCGACGGCACGGTGCAGCGCGCGCGCATCTGCGTCGCCTGCATTCGCAGCGGCAAGGCCAAACGGCCGACGAAGCAGAAGCTGTTCCAGATGCCGAACCTTTAACCGCTGGAGCGCGAGCGCTCGCCTTTGGCTCGCGGCTAAACGTTCGAGGTTCCCATGTCGCTGACTCCGGATGACGTCCAGTGGGTGGCGCACCTGGCCCGGCTGGAGCTGAGCGCTGCCGAGCGGGACACCCTGACGCGCCAGCTCAGCGGCATCCTCGATTATGTGCGCCAGCTGGAAGCCGTGCCGACCGAGGGCGTCGAACCGCTGGCCCATCCTCTCCCGCTGCACAACGTCTTTCGCGCGGATGAGCCGACGCCTTCCCTGCCGGTAGACAAGGCGCTGGCCAACGCTCCGGAGCGCAAGGGGGACTTTTACGGCGTCCCCGCCGTGCTGGATTAGAGCGCTCGGCACTCAGCCGTCCGCGGCCAGCCTCGCTTGCTGATGGCTGATAGCTGACCGCTGAAAGCTATGAGCGATTCATGACCCACCTCACCGCGCACGAACTCCTCGCTGCACTGCGAACCGGCAGCCTCACGGCCGAGTCCCTGGCCCAGCAGCACCTCGACGCCATCCGCCGGCTGGAACCGCGCCTCCAGGCATTCTTGCATGTCGATGAAGCCAACGTGCTGGAACAGGCCCGCGCCGTGGATGCCAAGCGCCGGCGCGGCGAACCGCTAGGCGCACTGGCGGGCGTCCCTGTCGCGGTCAAGGACGTGCTCTGTACCGCCGGCCGGCCGACCACCTGTGGCAGCAAGATGCTGCAGCACTTCAAGCCGCCTTACGACGCCCATGTCATCGAACGGCTGCGGCAGGCCGACGCGGTGCTGCTCGGCAAGACCAACCTGGACGAGTTCGCGATGGGCTCATCCACCGAGAACAGTGCGTATCAAATCACGCGCAATCCGTGGGACCTCGAACGCATCCCTGGCGGCTCTTCTGGCGGTTCGGCCGCTGCCGTGGCCGCGTGCGA
>JAGVLI010000139.1 GCA_020054355.1 Planctomycetales bacterium
CCCATCCGCCGCGTCGCGAGCAAGGTGCCGGCCGCCGTCAGGCCCAGCAGGATGGACCCCGACGACACCGTCAGCACCGAGCAGACCAGCAGCGTGGCCACCACCCAGAGCATCGGGATCGGCATCATGCCCTTGCGCCAGGGCAGCGCGGTTAGCGCCTTGGTGTGCCACATCCAGAAAGCCAGCACGGCCGCCGGCACCATGAAGATGGCCACCGCCAGACCGTGGTCCATGAAGACCATCGGCCGGTTCAGGCCGAAGCGGACCGCCTGGCCGGGCTGGTGCTGAAAGAAGCCGTAGATGCGCAAGTGCATGTGCGGGCCGCGCAGCACTTCGTAAAGGAAGAAAGGCACGTAGGCCATCGCCCCCACGAGCAAACCGATGGCCAGGTCCTTGATGGCCGCCAGGTTGCCCAGGTAGAGCCGGCCGAGGAAGTAGTAAATGCTCCATTGCAGGAAATGGTCGCGGCCCTGACCGTAGACATTGTTCAGCAGGATGCCATTGGTCAGGTTCGACACCACCGAGGCGATGCACCAGTACATCATCGGCACGTCGTACCAGCGCGGCCGGAAGTCCAGCACGCGCTGCGAATCGAAGATCAGCACGGAGAGCAAAACGGCGACGACGATGGTGTTGGTCTTGCTCAGGGCGAACAGGCTGCCGATGACGATGGGCGTCGGGCTGCCGGGCATCACCTGGGCCATGCGCATGACGGGCAGGAAGAGCATGCCGCCGACGACCGCCGCGATCACCGCCCGATGCGGCGGCATGCGGGTGAACAGGAACATCACCAGCGGAAAGAAAGCCAGCAGGGCGAGGTCGGGAAGTCCAGACATGGTAAAGGCCGCTCATCGAGGATGTCGGGCCGACGCAGTCTTTCAGTCTAGCTCAAAAGGCCCGGCGGTGCGAGGTCGCGGCGCTCTCACGTCCCCGCCGGCTTCTTGAACAGGCCCTTCTTCCAGCAAATCGCCATTGGCACCACCCAGAGCAGCACCACCACGCCCCCCTGGATCAGCAGCCGGCATGCCAGGAGCCAGTAGTCCTTGACGAAGCTCTGCCGCACCGCGTACCAGGGGATCGCCGCCGGGATGCCGCCATCGGAATGAATGGCGAACATGCCGAACAACTCCGGACGGAACGGCATCGGCAGCAGCAGTTCACCGCAGAGCAGTGCCAGCTGGCTGGCCAGGATCACGAACGCCAGCAAGGGCAGATCGTAGCGCAGCACCTGCACGCCTTGCGCCCGGACGAAGCCGACGGTGATGACATAGCGGGTGAAATCGCCGGCCGCGAAGCCGACGATCATGCCGGTGAAGTCCCAGTAGTGATAGCCGATCGGCACCGCCACGAAGAGCGTCAGCACCTTGCCGAAGTTGCTGATGGCCGACGGCCGGGCGTGGCCCAGCGCCAGCAGGATCGAGCCTTCCATCGCTTCGAGAATCTGGAACCAGACGCCGAACGCCAGGATGTGCAGCATCCAGCCCGCATCCTGATAGCGGGCGTCGTAGACCAGCTGCACCAGGGTCGGCCCGGTCGCCAGCACGCCCGCCAGCAGCAGGGCCGCCACCGAGCCGGTCGCCAGGTGAATGCGGCCGAAGAACTGGCGCACGTCCTTCCCGGACTGCTTGATCTTGCTGTAAAGCGGAAACGCCAGCCGGCCCGCCAGCGTCAGCATGAGCTGGTGCGGAATCATGGCCAGCTGAGAGGCCATGTGGTACACGCCGAGCAAGGTGAGCGAGCGATAGCCGACCACCAATCGGTCGGACTGGTTGGCCAGGAAAGTCATCGCGGTGCTGACGTAGATCCACTTGCCGAAATGAATCAGGTCGTGCAGCGCCCTGCGGTCCCAGCGGAGCCGGTTGCGGTAGCCGGGAATCAGCCGATGGCTCCAGATCAGCTGAATGAGTCCGGCCGCGATTTGCCCGAACGCCAGCGGCCAGACGGTCGGCCAGTACCAGGCCCAGACCACCGTCACCAGCAGGCTGCTGATCTGGGCCGTCAGGTCGATCAGCACGGTGCGCTTCTGCTGCATGTGGCGTTCGAGCGTGTACAGCGCGGTCGAATAGAAGCCGGTGATGATCGACATCGAACCCATCAACGGCAGCAGCACCATCAGGATCGGTTCGGGCGGATCGCGCAGATAAGCCACCGGCCAGGCGAGCAGGAACGTCACGAAGAACAGGATGAAGCCGCGAATGATCTGCAAGGTCCAAGCGGTGTTGTAGAAGTCGGGGTCTTCGCCGCGCTCGTGCTGGATGATCGAGGTACGAATGCCGACGTCGGCGAACAGGTGGATGCCCATCAGGAAGACGAACGCGGTGGCGACCAGGCCGAAGGCTTCGGGAAACAGCAAGCGGGCCAGGATGACGTTGGCCGCGAAGCGAATGACCTGAAACCACGCGAAGCCGGCGCCGGTCCAGAGGGCGCTGGTGAGCGCCATTTTCTTCAGGTTGTGCGGCGGCGCTGGCGGCGGTGCGGCAGGGGATGACTCCGCGATTGGCGGCTCGACCGGCGGCTGGCCGGCTTCATCATTCGCGGAGTTCATGGATATCTCGATTCATGGATGGGACTGTGCGGAGCGACGGGCTACTTCCCCTGCATCGCCGCCAGCAGTTTGCCGGCGGTCTGCCTCGCATCGAACGCTTCCAAGGCCCGCTGTCGGGCCGCCTGCCCCAGCCGGCGACGCTCCTCGACGTTCTGACACAGCAGCACCAGCGCTTCCTCGATGGCCTTCTCATCCTCCTGCGGCGTCAGGATGCCGTTCGCCCCGCTGGCGATCATGTCCGGCGTGCCGCCGATGATCGAGCAAATGACTGGCAGCCCGCAGGCCATCGCTTCCATTACCGACACCGGCGCCGCTTCCCCCAGGCCGACGCTCGGCAGGATGAAGGCATCCACGGTTTTCAGCAGTTCCAGGATAGCGTCTTCCGATTGGGTGCCCGTTAGCGTGACGCGGTCGGTCAAGCCCAGCGTGCGGATCGTTTCCTCGATCTGGGGCCGATACTCGCCTTCGCCGACGATGGTATAGCGAATATCGCAGCCGCGTTCGACCGCCTTGCGGATCGCGGCCAGGGCGAAGCGATGTCCCTTCATGGCATTCAGCCGGGCAACCGTGGTCAGGTGCAGCTTACCGGGCTGATGGGCGCGCTGGCCGGCGTCGTGAAAACGCTCCGTATCCACACCCATCCAGATGATCGGCGCCCTCTCGGCGGGCAAGCCGACTGCGCTCATCACCTGCTTCCGCAACGGCCCGGTGACGCAGCTGACGAACTTGGCGGGGTGCATCTTGCTGGCATGATCGGTGCCGTAGACGGGCAAGTCACCGTGCAGCGTCAGACTGTAGCTCGGCCCGCCCAGCAGTCGGCACAGGGCCGCCAGGTGGGCTGCATCGGCGCAGCTATGGACGTGAATGTGATCGAGTTGATGTTGTTTGGCGAAGCTCAGCAGGTCGGCGGCGGACAGCAACAGGCCGAGATACTTCAAGCGCTTTTTCAGGGGAGTTTCGCGCAGCCCGGCAATGTAGCGCAAGGCCCGCAGGGTGCCGAGCGGGCGAATTGCCAGGGTGCCGAGAGCGGTCAGCCAGCGCGGCGGAAAGACGTAGTGCGTCTCGGCGGCCGCCGGCTTGGCGAAGGCGTGCTTGCAGGCATCCGGAGCGGCGCGACGGGTGGAAAGCAGGTGGACCTCGACGCCGAGCGAACGCAGCGCGACGATCTCCCGCCAGAAGAAGATGTGCGTCTGCAAGGGGAACTCGGGGACGAGATAGCCCAGTCTCATGCGGTGCTCCAGAAGCTCCCAATGAAACCTGCGAAGCCGCAAGCGGCGGCGTTCTATTCGCGATACATCGCTTCCAGCTGTTCCCGATACTTCGTCAGGACCACGTTGCGCCGCAACTTCAAGCTCACGGTCAACTCGTCCGCCGCCACGGAGAAAGGCTGTGGCAGCACGACGAACTTCTTCACCTGTTCCCAGCTGGCCACGTCGGTCAGCGCTGCCTGAATCCGCCGTTGCAAGAGCGAGCAGATGTCCGGATGGCGGGCGAGTTCTTCGACCGCCAGGCCGGCCAGCGGCTTGGGGAGTTCCTTGCGCAGGTTCTCCCAGTGCGGCACGATCAGGGCCGTCAGGAAATTCTTCCCTTCGCCGTGGACTACTGCTTGATCGATGCACGGATCGGCGATCAGCAAGCCTTCGATGTAGCTCGGCACCAGCTTCTTGCCGCTCGACATCACCATCAGTTCCTTCTTGCGTCCGGTGATCTTCAGGAAGCCGTTCTCCAGGCTGCCGAGGTCGCCCGTGTGCAGCCAGCCATCGCGGATCGACTCGGCGGTCGCGGTCGAGTTGTTCCAGTAACCCTTCATGATATGCGGCCCGCGCGACAGCACCTCGCCGTCGGCCGCGATCTTCACTTCCACGCCTTCGAGCGGCGGGCCGACGGTATCGAGTTGGTAGCGAGTCGTGCGATTGAACGAGATCACCGGCGAGCTTTCGGTCAGGCCATAGCCTTGCAAGAGCAGCAGTCCGGCATCCCGATACGCTTCCGCGACCGGCAACGGCAACGGTGCCCCGCCGGAGCAGAGCCACTTCATGCGCGGGCCGAAGATGCCACGCAGCCGGCGGGCGGCTTCCTTCGGATCGGGCGAAGCGACGGCCGCCAGCACCTTTTCGTAGAAGCGGGGCACCGAGTTCATGTGGGTCGGCTGAATCTCGGCTAAATCGCGGACCACAGTGTCCTGGGAATCGGCCAGCACCAGCAGGCAACCCGATTCCAGGGTGCGATAGTGGTCCATCGTCCGGGCATAGATATGGCTGAACGGCAGCCAGCACAGCTGAATGTCGTCCATGCTGGCCGGCTCCGATGCCTGCACCATCGCCACATTGGTAAGCAGGTTGTGATGTGTCAGCATCACGCCCTTGGGGTTGCCCGTGGTGCCGGAGGTGTACATGACCGTGGCCAGGTCGTCCGGCCCAAGCCGCCGCTCGCGGCTTCGCACTTCGGCCTGATGTTTAGCCAGGACCTGCCGCCCACATTGCAGGAAGCCATCCCATGTCTGAAGCGCCGAGTACCGAGTACCGAGTACCGAATTCGGCACTCGGTCGAACACCACCATGCCCTTCAGCTGCGGCAACTCCCCAACCACCGTCAGCACCTTGTCGAGTTGCTCGTGCGTCGAAACGAACAGCCAGCGCGCGCCGGCATCGTCCAGCTGAAAGTGAACCTGTCGGGCCGTCAGCGGCGCGTGCGACGGCACATTCACCGCACCGGCCGCCAGAAGTCCCATATCAGCAATCAGCCATTCGAGGCGGTTTTCCGCCAACATGCCGACGCGGTCGCCCGGCTGGATGCCCGCTTCGATCAGGGCCGCGGCGCAGGCCAGGGCATCGGCACGATACTGGTCGTGGCTGACATCGCGAAAGAGACCATGTCGGCGATAGCGGATGGCGGTGCGCGGTCCGAGCCGTTCGGCCTGACGGCGGTGCAGTTCGGGGAGGTTGCTGTAGTTCATGGAAAACACGCTGATTCTTGGAGAGGCACCGACAAATATGGAACCTGGTTGTCGGTTTGGTTGTGTACTTGTCGGCAAATGCTGACGCACACGTGGTATTTACTGTGCTAAATTTCCTCAAACCCCGCATTCAACAAGTCCGTAACCACTTGCTCGACCCCCGTTGAATATGCAGCGTCGTAGCCGATGCTGGCCAAGATTCGCTCATCACCGGTATCGGTACAGAAACTGATCTGTCCAGCAAGTGGTTCCACGAGGACGACTGGCCCAGTCTCTCTCGGTCGGATTTGGACGAGATTGGCAGGCCAGTGACGTGCCAGGCATTCTGTCAGTGAGTTGAGGTCAATCTCGCGGTGGGTGATAAATCGGATAACCCGAGGTTCAACCATGTCAGCTCGGAACTCAAGAGGCGGGTCAAAGGCAGACACGCTACCAAGCCGCGTCAACAGTGGTGACCGCTGCGTTGCGGCCTCTAGCATGAACTCCACGGCAGAAAGTCCTTTGATCTCAAAGAAGCCTTCCTCGCGATCATAGTAGACGAAGGGCCAACGATCCGGATCTCCCACCGTCAGCCAGTTGAGATTGTCAACATCTCCCAGCGTTCCGAAGCAAAGCAATCCGCCAGGTTCGGGGAACACCGGATAGGGAACTTCCACATACTGGGATATGTCGCGATAGATCGCAGCCCAGCTTTCCCACCATCTCCGAACGTCCCTGCGAATACCAAACGGACTGGGAATGTCGATGCAGCCAAAGCCGCCGCCCCCGTATGCCATAATGTACGCCTTATAGTCGGCGGGTAGGACCAGTCCGAGCTCTTTTTCGACCTCATCCCAGTTGCCGGTATTGGCGAAGGGCCTTTTGGGAGGAGGCAATAGCGACCGAAGTTCGTCGAGCGGATCCAATGGCACGCGCTTGAGCAAGGCGATCCACTCGGGATCGAGAGTGCGGTGCAGTTCCCGCAGTCGTGCTCTCAGCGCTGACGCTCGTTCATCGTCCGGGGGTATCGCAAGAAACTCAGCCTCGATTCGCAGGAACTCGGCACGGGGATCGCCGCGGTCCTCCAACCAGTCGGCGTAAACCAGACGAGGTGTGGCATCGTCAGGGGCATCGAGAATCGCCGCGATGAAATCGTCTTCCATTGACTCGTCTCACGCCGCTTAAAAGGTCGCCGATAGTTCAACATGCTTGCGGGGTGTCAAACTACGGACACTGGCCCCTGTCGGTCGCCCCGCAAGCATGGCACCCAAAGTTGCTTGCCGTCACCACGATACGCAGCAGGCCGAAGCGGAGCAATAAACAAAACGAGGCGCGGCGTGAAAACGCCGCGCCTCGAAGGAGTGCGAAACCGTGAACGGTTAGACCAGTTCCCGCATCACCGGATGCTCGGTCAGATGTTGTGGGCGACCGGTCGGGTCCATGATCGTGGTGGTTTCCGGGTTGATGCCCAGGTTGTGGTACAGCGTGGCAAAAATTTCGCCGAAGTGGACCGGCCGGTTGGCGGCGTGTTCGCCCAGCCGGTTGGTCGCGCCGATGGCCTGTCCGGTCTTCATGCCGCCGCCTGCGAGGAAGGCACAGCTGACCTGCGGCCAGTGGTCGCGGCCCGCGCCGTTGTTGATCTTCGGCGTCCGGCCGAACTCGCCCCAGGCGATCACCGTCACGTCGTCCAGCATGCCGCGCACGTCCAGGTCTTCGATCAGGGCGCTCAGGCACTGGTCGAGCTTGCCGCCGTGGTCGCGGACCAGGTCAAAATTCTTGCCGTGGCTGTCCCAGCGGCCGAAGGAGAGCGTCACGCAGCGGGCGCCCGCCTCCACCAGCCGGCGGGCCATCAGCAGCTGATCGTTGACCGTCGGCGCGCCGTCGTACTGGAACTGGTAGGGCTTGCCGTCGCCATAGCGGGCCAGCACCTTTTCCGGCTCCCGGCTCACGTCCAAGGCTTCGAGCAGCTTGCTGGAAGTCAGCACGCCCAAGGCCCGTTCGGTGGCGGTATCGAGTCCATCCATCTGGCCATTGGCGTCGAGGTCGCGGCGAAGGGTATCGAAGCTCGACCGCAGCTGCCGGCGGTCGGCCAACTGCGCGGTCGAGATGTTGAGCTTCATGTTGGCCATGCCCGGCCCGTCCGGCTTGAAGGGGCCATAGGCCGGACCGAGGAAGCCGGTGCGCCCCGAATCGGACCACG
>JAGVLI010001076.1 GCA_020054355.1 Planctomycetales bacterium
CCGCCCTTGCCCTGGAACGAGCCGTGGCAGGAACCGGAGCTGCAGCCCAGGCGCACGAACAGCCCCATGACGTGCTGCTCGAAATCGACCTTATCGATCTTGGCGTTGTCGGGCAGCGTGATGGTCGCGGCCCGCACGTCGGCGGCGGGAGCCAGGGTGAAAGCCAGGCTCAGCAAGGCGGCGAGCGGCAGGCGCGGCAGGCTGAATGCGAACATGCGTTCGTCCTCCGAGATCGGCAAGGGCTTCCTTCCTTGTGACGGGCACCCCCCGGGAAGGAAAGCCTGGGCGAATTTCTTCGGGCTGGAACGGTCAACGGATTCGAGGCGGGAATCCGAACTTACGGTCGAGGCGTCCTAACTAACCCCATCGTCGCTAACAGGTTTTGGGTAAGCGGGCGATTTCGGGCAGGCGGTTCGGCTTGAGTTTTGGTTCGTGGGTTTCGCTGGCGGGGTTGCTCTCAATTCGGTTGCGTTTCACCAAGGATAGGCCAGATTTCAGCGGGGTTAGGCTGACACTTACCAGAAATTCTGAAAAGATTTGGGAACTCGAAAAATGAGCGCCGCAAGCCTATGAAATGAAATGGCTTGAGCGAAGACGGCAGCCGGCGCTTTCGGCGCTTTTCTTCTCGTCCGCGGCCCAGGCGGCGCAGCTGCGCGGAGGCATCAAGTACCGCGCAGTTCGGCTGTTGAAAACGGCGCGGTTTGCTGGGGGCAGAAAATTCAGCTCTCAGTACGGTTCCACGGAGAAAGGGGGCCGAATGACGTGATCCGGCGGCGGGGCTTGGCCAACGCCTTTGACTGTCACGCCAACCAATTTTCGACGCGCAAACCCGGCACTTTTCGGAAATCGCGCAGGTTGGCCGAGAGCAACACGCCTTCGTTCTCCAGCGCGATGGCCGCGATCTTCAGGTCCTGGGTGCCAATCCGTACACGCTGTTGGCGCAGTTGCCCACACCGCAGAGCGGCACGGCCATCAAAAGGGAGGAGCTGCCAGCGGGAGAAAAAATCGAAAACCTTCACCAGTTGCGCATAGGCCAGGACCTGATCGTCAAACTTTCCCGAGCGCTTGATTTCCGCCAACCACCCGCGCAGCTGCTCTTCCCAAGTAATGACCGTGGTGGCGGCCTCGCCCGCTGCTTGCAAGCGCGCCGTCAGCAAGCCGCAGCGGGGATGCTCCGGATAACGAAGCACCGAAATATGGTCGGTGTCCAGAATGAGCATCAGGGCTTGACCCGCTGCTTGCGTGCGTAGCGCCGTCGCGCTTTCGCTCGATCCGCCTCACGGTACTTGAGCGCTTCCGCATCGATGCGTTTCATGATCTCATCGCCGGCAAACATGCCAATCGTGCTGCGCCAGTCTTTTGGCCGGGCAATTTTGTCGACGGCGGCCTGGAGCTCGCCCATTTGCTTTTCCAGTGCCGCCAGCCGTTCTTCCAAAGTGCGCTGCTTCATGGCCGATACTCCGCGAGGGACATGCCAAGCATTCATTCTAAGAAAATTTTGTCTCGGACACGAACCACGGTGCCGAGACGGAATATGAACTGACCGCCCGGCGGGCGCGGGCAGCGATGAACTCCAAAAAGCCTACATGCCCGCCGGGTCAGGTGCAGCGTATGGTTCGGTCAAGACTCTCATCAACGTCGCTAACTGCCTAACTCCTGGGCGCGACGCTCATCGCCACGAGCTTTTTCTTCTTGGCCGAGAACACGGTAGCATTTGGCTCGAAATTCGTAAAAGGAGGCCTGTTGCGGGCCAACTGGCGTTAAGGCGATCGCCTGGGTCAGATCGTCCGCGGCCATCTGATATTGCTCCTTCCACTCGTGGGCGCGAGCGCGGGCGAAATAGGCATACGGCGCGTCCTTCTTCGCTTGAATCGCTTTAGTCGCCTCGGCGACCGCGCGCTCGTGGTCCTTGCGCAGATTGTATACGAGGGAGCGAAGAACCAGCGCTTTCGCCGTAAGGGCAGGGTCCTCGTTGTTGTCGAGGCGGAGCGCCTCATCGGCGCACGACATGGCCGAATCCAACTCCTGCTTCTTGAAGGCGTCGTAGCCCAACCGGAGTTGTTGCCATGCCTTCTGCTGCATTTCAGAGTGAGCGGAGGCCGACAACCGGGCCTCGTCGCCAGCGACCGGATTTGAAGGCGCACGGTTGCAACCGGCGGGCATCAAGCCGCAGGCGAGAAGAACCAGTACGCCGCTGAGTGGGCGGCTCATCCTTCAACACTCCTCCGGTAGCCGAACTTCCTGTTCATGCAATTCGCGCGAAGCGATTCCGCGCGAAACGATGAATCGAATGATGAATCAAACGCAGACCACGGTGCCCAGCAGCGGGGCGTTGGCTTCCTTCAGCGACTGGAAGAATGGTTCCGTGTCCGCGAACGCATGGGCCGAGCCGTTCATGACGACGACGATGCCGTTGACGTAGGCAGCCAGGATTTCATTATCGGTGGCGTGCTGCGTGACTGCGGGGCCGACCGCGAGGATGAGCGAAAACTGCTTGCGCAGCTTTTGCAGCATTTCCTTCATCGGCTCGGACGCGAGCGCATCCGTGGTGTCGTGCGGCCCGCCGGCCGGCATGTAGAAGACGCCGCGCATGCTGGTCGGATGGATGAAGTCGTTGAGGTTCTGGCCCTCGAACACCAGGTACTGCACCAGTCCGGACTGGCAGGGATCGGTGTCGTTGAGCGACTGGCTGGCGTCGGCGACGACCTCGACGGGGCGCTCGACGAATTTCACCAGGCTCGACAGCTCGGCGCGGGCGATGCGCGCGTCGAGGATCAGCACTTTCTCGTCGCGCATGGCCAGGTAGTGGCTGGCGGCGGCGGCCAGGTCATCGACCTCCTCGCCCTCGTTCAGCGGACTGAAGAGGATCATGCCGCCTTTCTCGGTGACGTACTGCCGCATCCGCAAGGCGAGGCCGCGGGCTTCCTCCAGGGATAAGCGCTTGGGCTGGCCGGGTCCGCCGGAGGCGCGGGCCAGGATCGGCAGCTTCAGCTTGCTGGCCAGGGATTCCGCTTTCCAGCTGTCGGCCCGCATCGCGAGGCCGAGGATCGCCGCCAGCACCAGCAGCATCGGCAGGCCGAAGGCGACGGCGATGAGCTTCTTGGCGTTGGAGGAGTACGGCTCGCTGGAGGGCGTGGCCGGCGAATAGATGACGAGTTCCCGCACCTCGCTGCTCTTGGCCTTGCGCAAGGCCGTGATCTGGCGGTCGAGGTCCTGGCGTTCCTTTTCCAGGTTCTCCAGCGCCTGTTCGGGGCCTTCGGCCTTGCGGTGGATGTCGATCAGGCGTTTCTGTTCGTCGATGCGGGACTGGAGCGTCTTGCGGACGCCTTCCAGCGAACCCTGGGTCTTGATGACCGAGGCTTCCAGCTCGCGCAGCCGTTCCTTTTCCTTTTGAATCAGGCCGCCGGTCGGGTTCTTCTTCTCGTCCTCGTAGGACCGTTCCGAGAGGGCGACCAGCTCCTTGAGGGCCTTGTACTGGGCTTCGAGGACGGACGCTTCGTCGCGGATCTTCTCGTACTCGACGCGGGCAATGACGCGCGCCTGGAAGAGCCGTTCGACGTCGTTCACTTGCTTCTGCGCCGCGTTGTACTGGACTTCGAGCGCTTTGAGCTGGCCCTTCTCGGTCTTGACCTGGCGTTCGAGGTCTTGCAAGCGCTTCTTGTATTCCTCGTCGAAATCCTTGGGCAGCACCTGGTTCTTGGCGTCCTCCTGGAGCTTGGCCACGCGCTTCTGCTGCTGGCGAATCTCCTCGCGGGCGCCGATCACGTCGCCGTCGAACTTGCTCTGCTGGTCGCTCATCGCCTGGATGTCCTTGGCGATGCGTTCGAGATCGACCTTGAGGTTCTGGACGTTGTTCTTGTCGAGGATGGCCTGGTAGACCTTGCGGGCTTCGCCCAGGCGGCCCCGGCAATTCTCCAGGTTCTTTTCCATGGCGCGATGGTGCTGCTCGAGGTTGCGCACGCGCTCGGCGGCCACGCCCTCGATATGGACTTCCATCAGCGAGTTGACCATGGCAGCGCCCTCGGCCGGGTCGGGCCAGTCGAGCGTGATGGCGATGCTCTTGGCGCTGCTCGGCTCATCCAGCTTGAAGAAGCGGGCCAGCGTCTGGGGCGGGATGGCCATGCCGCGCTTGGCGTTCAGCGCTTCCAGGTTAGCCTGCGACGTAACCAGCTTGAAGAGCGTGTCGAAATCCTGGACGGGCACCAGGCTCTTCTCGGTATCGGCGATGGGCAGTCCCTTGTAGATCAGCGTGCCCTGCGAGCGGTAGAGGGGCGTGGCGAACAGCTTGGCCGTCACCACGGCGAACAGACCGCAAGCCGCCGCCGCCGCCACGACCAGCTTGGCGCGCTGCTGCAGGACGCGGAGCA
>JAGVLI010000330.1 GCA_020054355.1 Planctomycetales bacterium
CGCGGCGGACACCCTTGCCTAGCCTTGCGGTTCCGGTCATCACGGCCCGCAGAGGACTTGCACCTCCCAGATGCACAACATGCCTGGCACACAAAAAAGCGGCCCGCCAGGGGCGGACACCCTGGCGGGCCAGTGATCCCATGCGAGCGGGACCGGGTGGAGGCGGTGCGTCTTGCCCGTCGCCACAACTTACAAGTGGTAGATCAATGATAACCCAACTTCCACCGGGGACCAAGCCCGGCAGCACGGATTCCCCCCAGGGAATCACGTCCCTGCCCGTCCTGGCGGACGCCATCCCCGAAGATATGCGCAGCGTGCCCCACTGGGTGGCCTGGCGGTTCGAGCCTCGGAAGAACAAAGTCAAGCCCGCCAAGGCGCCACTGGACCCGCACACGGGCGACCACGCGAGAACTTCGCGGTCGAGGACGTGGGGCAGCTTTGACGAGGCCCTGCGGTTCTACCGGGACCACGCGGCGGACGGCATCGGCTTCGTCTTTGCTGGTGACGGCTTTTCCGGGGTGGACCTGGACCACTGCCGGGACGCGGCCACGGGCCAGCTCGAACCGTGGGCCGCAAGCGTGGTGGCCGAGTTCGGCACTTACACCGAAACTTCCCCATCGGGAACCGGCGTCAAGCTGTTCTGCCGTGGCAAGCTGCCGGGTAAGGGCGGGAACCGTCAGCCGTTCGAGATGTACGATCGCGGCCAATACTTCACCGTCACGGGCCGCCGCGTGCCGGAAGTTCCGGAGGCCCCACTCGACTGCCAGGGCCAGCTTGACGCCCTGTACGGCCGGGTCTTCACCACCAAGCGACCGAAGAGGCGGAAGTCCGTCAAGCCGCCGAGGTCCGCGCTGAGCCCGGCGGACGCCGAAGTCATCCGCCGGGCGTGCCGCGCCAGCTCCCAGTTCGCACAGCTTTGGTCCGGAGACGTGTCGGCCGTGCCGACGCCTTCCGAGGCGGACTGGATTGTCTGCAAGATGTTGGCTTTCTGGGTCGGCGGGGACTACGCCCGCATCGACGGTCTGTTCCGCCAGTCGGGGCTGATGCGCCCGAAGTGGGATGAGCGTCGGGGCCGCCGGACCTACGGCCTGTTGACCATCAGCGAAGCCGTTGCCGACCAGACCAAGGTCTACTCCCCCGGCCAGTCCTCTGTTAGTTCTTCCACTCCCCGTCTGTCTGTTCCCTCTTCCTCTGACAATGATAATCCCCCCCCACGTGGAGGTAATGGTAGTCACCCACTCGATTCGAGTGCCGAACTGACGCGGGCGCTGGCCGCCGCATTGCGTGCGGAAGGGCACACCGCGATCCTGGCGGACCTGGCCGGCAAGCGTCGAGTGCTGACCGCCCTGTGCGCGGCGCTACAGCGGCAGTCAGGAGAGCGGCCGTTCTTCATCGGGCAACAGGTGGCGGCCAGGGTGTTCGGCGTCGGACAGAAGACGGTATCCCGCTGGCTACGGGCCATGCCGGGGCTGATGTTGGTGAAAGAGTCGTCTTATGCGGCCAAGCGGGCGAACGAATACCGCTACCGCCCGGCCGTTCTCAACCAGACGGAGGATTGTAACCGTGAGTAAGCGGACAGCGAAGCGTCAGGGCGAGAGGAAATACACGCCAGCCAGCGTGCGGGCGTTGAAGGCCGATCCGGCCTTTCAGCGGGCGGCCATTGAAGCCGGCCTCTGGGTGGACGTGCAACGTCCCGCCGGCAACCCGCGCCTGAACTATCGGTTCTTCAGCAAGAGTTCGGGCCGCGAACTGCTGGTGTTCTGCGCGCGAACCCGTGTCGTGCGGGTGACAGGGATTAGCACCCGCACGAAGGCTCCCAACCAGTGGCAGGCCCTCCGCATGGCTGCCCGGTTGGAAGTGGGCCAGCCTGTGGCCGAGGCCCTCGGTGTGCGGCCGGCCGCGTGATTGTTGGAACTTTCGGAACCGAACCACAGAGCGGAGTGCATCCATGAATCAGGTAAGAATGCTGCCACTGGACCAGATCGAAGCGTCCGCCGACGTGCAGGCCAGGGCGGCGATGGACGATGAGGCCATTGAGGACTACGCCGAGGCGTTCCGGGGGCAGCGGGAGCTGCCCCCGATCGTGGCCTACTTCGACGGCCGAACGAACTGGTTGGCGGACGGCTTCCACCGCTTGGCGGCGGCGAAGCTGCTCGGCTGGAAGCGGATCAAGGCGGACGTGAGGCGCGGCGGGCGGAGAGATGCGCTGCTGCATTCTGCCAGCTCGAACACGACGCACGGCCTGCGGCGGTCGAACGCCGACAAGCGGCGGGCCGTCGGCATCCTCCTGGCGGACGCTGAATGGTCGAAGTGGAGTAGCAGGGAGATTGCCCGTCGTTGTGGCGTTTCCGAGTCCTTTGTCCGATCCGTCCGGGAGTCTATCTGCGCTCCGTGCGCAGATGCGCCTGGCCCCAGGATGGTGGAAAGGGACGGCCAGACCTACGAAATGGACACGTCCAACATTGGCAAGGCCAATGACTTAGGGCAGCCGAATGACACGGCGGGCAGCGGCTGCGGCGAAGCTCAGCCGGAGCTGGGCAAAGTTGAGCCTGGTCACGCCACGGCGAGCGAAGTGGTTGCCGTCGAGGCGGACAGCCCAATCGCCGAACCCGTGCCAGTCGCTGAGCCGGACCAGTCCGAGGCCGAGGCCGAGGCCACTCAGCT
>JAGVLI010001069.1 GCA_020054355.1 Planctomycetales bacterium
CCCCTTCGTCGGCAGCTGTTGGTGCCTGCCGCTGGCTGCGTACCTCTCCGGAGGGAGAGTTCGAGCCGGGATTGCCGAACGGGCACGGACCCGCCCGGGCAGGATTAGACTTGCGAAGCGGGCGCTTCATAAGTCGCACCGTTTAAGGACTGAGCAGAACACACCTGCGGCTCACACCCCAGGCGGAGCCTGGGAACGAGTGGTAATTCCGAATCGCAAGCGAGAGACTTCGGCTCTCGCCTGCGTTTCTTCGTTTGTCGCTTTCGCCCGCGCTGATTATGTTGACCTCGCGGACCAGAATTCCAATTCACACGCAACGGAGCGCGTTTCGCAATGGCCGAGCATTTTCAGTACGCGATCGTCGGCGGGGGCAAGGGCGGCAAGATGCTGGCGGGCGACCTGGCGTCGCGCGGCCATAAGACCGTGATGGTCGAGCGCGGCATGATCGGCGGCACCTGCATCAACGTCGGCTGCATTCCCACCAAGACGCTGGTGCGCAGCGCCAAGGCGGTGGAGTTGGCCCGGCATGCGGCCGACTTTGGCATCCGCGCGGATTTTCACGGCATCGATCCGACTGGCCTGCGCGAACGCAAGCGCTCCGTCGTGGCCGGCATGGTGAAAATCAACCGCACGAAGTTCGAGCAGTCGGGCATGGCGCTGCTGATCGGCAGCGCCCGCTTCACGGGGCCGCGCGCCTTCGACGTGCAACTAGCCGGCAACGAGGTCCGTTCGCTGAGCGCGGACCATGTCTTCATCAACACCGGCACGCGCCCGATCCTGCCGCCGCTGCCCGGCCTCGCGGAGGCCCGGCCGCTGACCAACGAATCCCTGATGGAACTCGACCGCCTGCCCGACCACCTGGTCATCCTGGGCGCGGGCTACATCGGCGTGGAGTTCGCGCAAATGTTCCGCCGCTTCGGCAGCCGGGTGACGATGATCGACCGCGGCGCGCGCTTTCTCCCCCGCGAAGACACGGATATCGCCGAGCAGGTGCTGAGCATCCTCAAGGAAGATGGGGTCGACGTCATCCAGTCGGCATCGGTGCAGCGCGTCGGCGGACAATCCGGGCAAGAGGTGCGTCTCGAACTGCAGACGCCCGCCGGCAGCCGAACGCTCGACGGCTCGGACCTGCTGGCGGCGACGGGCCGGCAGCCGAACACGGAAGACTTGAACCTGCCGGCCGCCGGCGTGGCACTCGACGCGCGCGGCTTCGTGCAGGTCAACGACAAGCTGGAAACCAGCGCTCCAGGCGTGTGGGCGCTGGGGGACGTCAACGGCGGGCCACAATTTACTCACGTCTCGTTGGATGACTATCGGATCGTCAAGGCGAACCTGTTTGGCGGCAACCGAACCACGCGCGACCGGCTGGTGCCCTATACGCTGTTCATTGACCCGGAACTCGGCCGGGTCGGTCTGACCGAGGAGCAGGCACGTGCGAAAGGCCATCAGGTGAAGATCGCCAAGCTGCCGGCGGCTGCCGTGGCCCGCGCCCGCACCATGAGCGAGACGCGCGGCCTGCTCAAGGCGGTCGTGGACGCCGGCACCAGTCGCATCCTGGGCGCGGCCATCCTCGCGCCCGAAGGCGGCGAGGTGATGACGGTCATCCAGCTGGCAATGCAAGCAGGGCTGCCGTTCACCGCGCTGCGCGACAGCATTTACGCGCACCCGACCATGTCCGAGGCGCTCAACGATCTGTTCGCCCGCGTGGAGTGAGTGCTAAACCGCAAGCGGCTTCACTTCATCCGCTCTTTGCGGTCACGCAGCTGCCGGGTGGCTTCCTGCAACAACTCCGGCATCTGCACCGGCGTGATGGCGATGAACTTGTACCACTCGCGCGCCAGCGCGTCGAGCTTGGCGTCGTCCAGGGTGCCGTCCGGATTGGCCAATTTGAACGCACGGGCGAAGCAAGCCAGGTGGACCGCGCCGTCGAACTCCAGGTCGCGCGGCAGCTTGCTCAGCTCCTCGCTGTAGCGCAGCAGTCCATCCAGCTGCCTTTCCATCAGGTAGTAGGTCAGCGACCAGGCCATCGTCCTGGCTCTCAGCAGCAGCACGTCGTCCTTGTCGATGGTCGCTCGGTCGAAATAGGTGTCTTCGAGTACGTTGCGGATCGCCTTCTCCGGCTCTTCCAGCTGCTTTTCCTGCTCCCAGACCTTCCACTGCACCAGGTAAGTCCAGCTCGGCGCGCCGGTCGTCGGCCAGAACGCGCCCGTGTGAATCAGCGGATCGAACTTCGGCGTCTCGAAGAACGCCGGCAAGCCGAACTGGATCCATTCCGGCATCTCCACGGCGCGCGGCAGCATGCCCAGCGACGCCAGCAATTGCCGGCTGCCCTGGTGGCTGGTGGTCGCGATCTCCGACTCTTCATCCAGGCACTTCTTGACCAGCGCCATCGTCTGCGCGTAAGCGACTTCCAGCGGGCTGGCCTTGATGGTCGCCGGCAGCTTCCACTTGGGACTCATGATGTTCTTCAAGTCCCAGCCGCCCTGGATCAGTTCGGTGATCCGGCGGTAAATCGGGTCGGATGGCCCATCGACCCGGTTGGTCGACAGCACCACGAGATTGTCGCGCCGGGCGTAGAAGCCGTCCGCCACCAGCGGCACGGCATCGAAGGCGCGATGGTTGATCTTGAAGTTGGCCGGCTCCTCGATCAGCACCGCCACCAGCCGGCGCTCGGGCGGCGGCAAGGCTTTGCCCTTCAGCGCCCACCAGTAATAGAAGGTTTCGAGGTTGCGTTCCAGCCGGGCCAGGCGGGCGCGGGATTCCACGTTGGCGGCGGGCGACTTCGAGTCGTAAATCAGCGCGTAGTGCTCGCTGCGGTCCACCTTGCCGTCCACCTGGTCCTTCCAGGCGATGCCCAGGTCGTCCGTGGCGATGGGCTTCTTCAGGTCTTCCTGCACTTTCTTGTACGCCTTGACCGCGGCGGCGGCCGGCCCTTCCTTCGGGTCCATCTTGATGAGGTCGGTCATGTCGGACAGGAACTGCGTGTGCAGGCCGTTGGTCAGGGCATATTCGGCCAGTTCGAGGTACTTCTGGGGAGACTTGTCCTTGGCGATGTTCAGGTCCTGGCGCTTGGTTGCGTAGCGCTGCGCCACGGTGGGCCGGACGATCGGCTTGCCTTCCGGGCCGATCTGAATGTGCTTGCCGTCGGTCAGCAGGTAAGTCCGGCCCCACTTGTGCTGCAGTTCGGTCAGGAAGCAGCCGGCCGGCAGCGGAAAATTGGTGACCGGCGTCGCCTTGGTGTATTCGACGAACACCACGACGGTCAACGGCTTCTCCCGCCCCGACTTGTCCTTCTCGACGACGATGGGCTTGACCTCGATGTTTTCGCCCACCTTCTCGAGCTTGACGTTGGGCTTGAGGCCCATGTTGACCTTGATCATGAAGTAATTGGCCTGGGCGGCGCCGGCCGCCACGCCCAGAAACGCCACCCAGGCAAACATGCTGCGGATCATGAGGAACAGCCTCCGCTGGAACGAGCGGAAATGAAAAGGAACCGAACGGGCGCTGCGGATATTGTCGGCGATGAACCGCCGTCTCGCAATCGTAAACCGCCCACCGTGCAGCCGGCAGCGGGCTGCTCGACTCCTGACCTGTCACTGAGCCAAGCCAAGTCATTTGGCTCAGTGAGGCATTTTCCCAATGATTTGGCTCACTGAGCCAAATCGCTGCCCGGCCAGCAGCGCTTGCGGACATTCCCACCGCCCCGGAACCGAAGACGTGCCCCGCTGCGTTTCACCGACAGGGTGCCGCCTCGACCGTTTCGTGAAACGAATGAAACGAATGAAACGCAAGCCTGCCGGGATGGCAGTCAGACCCTGTCCGCCAAGCTCTCCCCCTGGCGGACAGGGTGTTTTTATTGGGGTTTGATACCCTGTCTGCCAAACCGACCGACCGAAGCGAATTGGCCTTGCACCAACGCATCACCGTTTGGCACAATCGCGGTATGCTGGTCCGTTTTCTATCTGCCTTCACGGCTTCTTGGGGTCCGGCTTGGCTTGCCCCGCCTTGCGGTTCTCCTGGATTTTCTCGAAGGGCACCCTGGTTCTGGCTTGCTCCTCAAACCATTCGATGGCGTCGGGGTATTCCTTTTGCAACCGAGCCGCGATCTTGGCGGCTCCGTCCTCGTCTTGCTGATACTCCTTGATCCGCTTCATGAGGACCAAGGCATCCGGCGCATAGGCGAAGTCCTTGAGGTCGATGGCTTCCAGCAGCTTCCGAGGCTCGTCCAACTCGGCTCGCTGAGCACCTCGATCCCTCGAATAGTCGTAGACGAGTCTGGCGGCCAAGGCGTACCGTGCGTAGGGCACGTACGACGATTTCGGGTAGAGCACCATCAGGGCCTCCAGCGAACCACCTTCGCGCTTCTGCGCGCCAAAACCGTAAGCCAGTGCCGTAACAAAATCGTCGGCGACGTTCTTTTTCTTCTGGAAGAACTCAAACCAGGCGGCGTCGTCACCCGCAGGCTTGCCGACCGTTACCAGCCGGGGTTCCGCTTGCAGGCGCGGCCCTTCGGTCGCGTTCTGCAGGAATTCGAGGCGCAGTGTGTGCTCGCCGGGTTCGGGGAACAGAACACGCACATTGCCCCAGAAACCAACGCCTACGAATGGTCCGGAGACTGATTGCTTTTCTCCCGGCGCGAGATGGTGTTGCTTTCCCGAGATTGCACGACCGTATAGTGGAACGGTGCCAGTTGTCATCATTGGCCTGAAGTGAAGATAACTTGCAGTGCCAATAGGTTGAAATTTGAAGTTGGTCGGTCCCTTGATCCCGGTGACATAGCACTCGGACTCCAAGTATTGTAGTTTCCTTGTGATTTTGCCGCTGCCGTTGCTGAGGACAAAGCGCAGACGGATCGGCTGGTAAGGTAGCGGCGCGGGACCAACCTGTTCGACAAGCAAATCGGGAAAAACTTCATCGTTCGATTGGGCGAAAACGCCGCATGTGACAAGTACAACAGCCACGCCGACCAACCGCCAGTTGTTGCTCATGACCCATGTTCCTGTGGATAGAACCAGAATCCCAAGCCGCCAGGATGCTTCCAGTCGTCTCACACCTTCTTTCGAAGCCGTCGCACGAATGCCAGCTCTCGCGGATGGAAAATAAATTCCTCGTCGGGCAGAGGAAACGGATCTTGGCTCATGATCTTGGCGTCACGGCGATGACCGCCCACGTCACCACCTTGAGTTTTTGCAACCACGCCGAACTGATGCCCAATCTCATGAACGACCGTGCGCGCCAGCGCCGCTGACAGATCAGGGACTGGGTCGTCGGGAACTTCAGCATATTCCCGCAAGACCTCGGTGAAAAGCAACGTTATTCCAATGTCGCTATTCCCATTCGGTCCAATCGTCAAAGCGCCCGGTGAAGGCTCCGCTTCACTGTCCGGACCGAGATCCGGATCGCGATCGACATTGACCGGGCCTTCATAAGCGGTTGTCACATACGCAACCCAATACAGATCGCTTCGAGCCCCAATTGATCCATAATTCTTACCCAGGGCAGACCATTGGGGAGCACTTACATCACCGGGAAAATGAGAAGTAGCTGCCACCGGATTGTCAATCGCGCCGGGAATCACATTGCGGTGCGCGGTGTTGAACGGCTTGAGCTGCACGTATTCCGGCTCGATGAAGGCGTCCGCGTAGCGATTCTCCTGCCAGTTCGGGCTGGCCTTCATCAGGCTGAAAAGTTGCGCGTCAGTGAACTCGTAGGGGTCGATCTTCAACGTCGGCGAGGGCTGTCTCCTACCAAAACTTGCCTTATAATCGTCTTCATAGAGTACCACGCTTTCTGAGCCGTCAGCACCAACGTTTGGCCTGCCGACGGTAATGATGTTGTGTGTCCGCCTCCTGGCATTAGTCACAAAGCTGGCAAGAACACTAAAATTGTCCCCTCTATCATCCAACCGCATCACACCTCCATCGAATTGCCGGTCTTTCAGGTCCATCCCACGTGCACCAAATCTGACTGGAGTTAACCACAAATTCAGAAATGGATGAATCAGTACAGGTTGCCCCGTGGTGAAACCGTCGAAGCGGTCCGCAGCCGCCGGCTGTACCATGCGGTCCGATTCGACATGCAGATGCCGCCAGACGGTCAGCATCGGCGTCAATGCGCCGCCGAAATCGATCATCGCCAAGCCGTTGTCGGCGGGCACTTGCTCCCTCGACAGTCGCGGGGCCAGATGCTGGGTGCGCAGGCGCTTCAAGTTAGCCTCGGAGAAGGAAGCGGCCACCCGGAAATTGTCGCCCGGAGCGAAGCTCGTCGCCAATTCCACTTCGGCGATTTTCTTGCCGCCAACCTCCTTCACCAGGGCCATCACGATATTCCCGCCCAGCTGCGGCGGGGCCAGCTCTTCAGGTTGCTCCGGCGCGGGGAACTGCTTGCCCACCGGACGCAACAGGCCCTGATAACCCTCCTTGAAGTTGGCGTTGGCTTGGACGGAATCCGCCGGTTTGTCGTAAGTCGGGGCCGAGCCTTTATCCAACCGCCCCTGGTTGTCATTGGCCCAAGGAACCAGCACCCCAGCGGACACGCCATCGTTCGGGTCCGTAAGCCGGCTGGGATCGGTAATCCGAGCCGCAGCGGCCGTGAGGCCGTTCGACGCATCGTCCACGTCGAACGAGCCGAAATACACCTTGGTGCCCTCTGGGGTATCCTTGAAGAATTCGGCCCGGATGACGAGGATGTTGCGCGCCGTATTCTGGCCGCTGATGCCGCCGGTTGGCGTCACGGTCACCACGGCATCGGGAAAATAGCGCCAGCCGCCGCCGAAATTGAGGGTGCCGCCGGTGCCATCGGGATTCTTGTTATCCAGGTCGCCGCTGTTGGCATTGCGGGCAAAGTCCATGCTAAAGAAGCCGCCCCGGACGGCCTGCGCTGCCACCTCGGTACCGTCGTCATCCGCCAAGGTGAACGAGACGGTCTGCTCCCCGATTTCGCTCTGATACTGATGCAGTTCCCGAAACTGCGTGGTTCCCGCCGCGTATGTGAAAATTTGCGGCGCGGTCCCGTCGCCCCAGTCCACCGTCAAAGTGAAAGTATCCGCGGTCCCCGGGTCGCCGATGGTTCCTGCCAGGTAAACATTGCCGCCCTCTTCCTCGGTCCAGTTCGTTTCGATGTCGCCGACCGTTGGCGCTACATTGTCCACGGTAACGACCGCGCTGGCGCTGTCGCTGCCAGCTGCGTCGGCAACCGTCACGCGAATCGTGTAGTCGTCCGCTGCCGTCCCGGTGGGATCGTCGTCCAGGTAAGTGTGGCTGACTGGGCCGAAACTGGTCAACCCCGCTGCCAACTCCACGGTATCCGTGGGCGAGCCATCGCCCCAATCGATGACTACCGTGTGAGTGTCGCCGGCATCCGGATCGGCAAAGGTGCCGCTCAGGGTGACAACGCCGTTTTCATCAATGGCGGTCGCGCTGAGCGAAAGGTCGTCATCGTTGATGGCGGGCGGACTGTTGCCGGCCGTCACGGTCGCGGTTTCCATCGCGGAACTGGCGCTGCCGTCGCCGCTCCAATCGCCGTCGCCATCGACGGCCGTTACCGAAATCTCGAACGTCCCCAATTCAAAGCTGTCGAAGTTGAAGCTGCCCACGGCATCGGCTACATCTTCGGTGCGGAAAATTTCCACCGGGCCGCTGCCGGTGTCTTGGGTGATGACGACTTCCAGCACTGACAGCCCGCTGTCATCGGTCACGTCCCAGGTGAATTCTTGCAGCTGGGGTTCGTTTTCGGTGCCGGCGCTGCCGCCGAGGACGATGCTGGGGCCTTGGGTGTCGTCATCGCTCACCGTTACGGAACTGCTGACGTTGGCGGTCAGGCTGTCGCCGGTCCAGTCGCTGTCGGTGTCGGTGGCGGTGGCCGAGAGGACGAAGTTGCCGAGGCCGAGCGTATCGAAATTGAACGTGCCGCTGGCTTCGGTCGAGGTGAAAATTTCGTTGCCGTCTTGAGTCACAGTCACGCTGACCGACGCGAGGCCGGAAGCGTCGCTGACGTCCCAGGTTAATTGCTGCGGTTGGCCGTCGTTCTCTTCGTTCGCGGAACCGCCGAGGACGATGAGCGGTGGCTCGGTGTCGTTGTCGCTGACCGTCACCGTTTGGCTGGCCGTGCTGCTCAGGCTGGCGGTGTCGGTGGCCGAGACCTCGATGGCGAAGTTGCCAAGCCCTTCGGCATCGAAATTGAACGTACCGCTCGC
>JAGVLI010000918.1 GCA_020054355.1 Planctomycetales bacterium
CCTGCGCGGAAGGCGACATCTGCTGCTGCGTGGCCAACAAGGTGCCCGGCATCCGCGCCGCCCAGGCCACGAGCGTCTGGCAAGCCGAACGGGCCTTGTTCAGCTTGGGTGCCAATGTCCTGGTGGTGGAACTGGCGGACCGCACCTACTTCGAGTTCAAGCAGATGCTGCGGCTCTGCTGCGCTGCCCCGCTGACCTGCCCGCCCGGCGTGGCCTGTGTCCTTCGGGAGTTGGAAACCCATGCGCATCGCTGAGGTCATTGGCACCGTGACGCTGAGCCGGGTACACCCGGCCCTGGTCGGCCACCGCTGGCTGATCGGCATGCCCTGCAGCCTGAAGGCACTGCGGGCCGACGGCAAGCCCGACGGCGAGGACTTTGTGATTATTGACCCTTTGGGGGCTGGAATTGGCGACCGGATTGGCGTCAGCGAAGGGCTGGAAGCGGCGCAACCCTATTTCCCAGTGAAGAAGCCTGTGGATGCGTACTGTGCCTGTATTCTCGATCAAATAGCTGTCAGCTAATAGCTATCAGCTAATAGCTGATGGCTGACAGCTATTCAAGATTTGAAGGAATATCGCCATGCAAGACTTTCGCAATCTCAAGGTTTGGGAGAAAGGCCATGCCTTGACCCTGGCAACCTATCGGGAATCGCTGAATTTCCCCAAGGATGAGCTGTTCGGACTTCGCTTGCAGATGCGGCGCACCGCTTCCGCCATTCCCATGAAGATCGCCGAGGGCTGCGGCCGAGGCAACGACGCGGATTTCGTCCGCTGCCTGCAAGCGGGCATGGGTTCGGCCAGCGAACTGGAGTACCAGTACATCCTGGCCCAGGACCTGAGCTATATCAACGCCGCGCAACATGCCCGGCTGACCAACGATGTCATCGAAGTGAAAAAGATGCTGGCGTCCTTCATCAAGACCGTACGGACTGATGGCTAATTGCTGAAAGCTGAGAGCTATGAACGAACACAAACTCAAAGAGCAGATTTGCGAGATCGGCCGGCGAGTCTACAACAAGGGCTTCGCCGCCGCCAACGACGGCAACATCTCGATCCGGCTGAACGACAAGGAAATCCTCTGCTCGCCGACGATGGTTTCCAAGGGCTTCATGAAGCCCGAAGACCTGTGCGTCGTCGATTACGACGGCAAGCAGCTGCGTGGCACCCGCAAGCGCTCCAGCGAAATTCTGCTGCACCTGTCCGTCTACAAGAACAACCCGCAAGTCAACGCCGTCGTCCACTGCCATCCGCCGCATGCGACCGCGTTCGCGGTCGCCGGGGAGCCGATCCCCAAGTGCGTGCTGCCCGAGGTGGAAGTCTTTCTCGGCGAGGTGCCCATCGCCATCTACGAGACGCCGGGCGGCCAGAAGTTCGCGGACACCATCATTCCGTTCGTCAAGAACTGCAACACCATCATCCTGGCGAACCACGGCACCGTCACCTTCGGCCCGGACCTCGAAAAAGCCTACTGGAACTCGGAAATCATCGACGCCTACTGCCGGATTCTGATCCTGGCCCGGCAGCTGGGCAAGGTGAACTACTTCACGCACGACCAGACCCGCGAATTGCTGGCGCTCAAGAAGAAGCTCGGCTACGACGACCCGCGCTTCCAGGCCGAGGACTGCGACCTGTGCGGCAATAACATCATCCAGCGCGGCTACCGCGACTACGATCCGGAACCGGGGGCCTTCACCCGCGACGATTACTCGAACTGCGCGGTGGGCACGAACGGCCATCCGGCACAATCGACAGACATGGATCGACTGGTAAAAACCATCGCCGACCAGGTGCTGGCGGCGCTGAATCGCTGACCCAAAGCGCCCAGACGGAAAATCCTCGGCCCGGCAGAGCGAATGATGGAAGGAGCGTTGGTGCGCGTCGCTGCCAACCCCGATCCTTGCGGATCGTGAATAGTTCCGTTTCCGCCGCCCGCTGGAGACTGCCGTTCATGGAATTTACTTCGCTGCTCGCGTCGCTGGCCGGTACTGCCTCGGCAACGTACCTGGGGTATCTGTACTTCCGGTTCAGCGTGCATGACCGCGATTGCAAACAACGTGCGTTGCTGACTGCCCTGGAAGCCGGCCAGCCGTTGCCCGATACCGAAATCGCCCGCGCCACTGCCGTCGGTTTCATCGGCACGCTGGTGCCGGTTGCAGCTTTCATCGCTGCGGTCATCGGCAGCTGGCTGGTGATGAACCGCCCCTTCATGGCCTTGCAGTACGTGGTGCTGATCGTCATCTGGGGCGTCACCGGCCTGGTCAGTCTGGTCACGGTGAAGAGCAGCTTGTCCATGCTGTTCCGCAAGCAGCCGACGCTGGAACAACGCCCGAAGCGCGTCCTGGAAGCCGCGGACCGCCAGGACGGTCCGCCGAATCTCGAAACCCGATTTCGCGAACCCGAGAGAATTTCATGAAAGTCAGCATCATCGGCGGCGGTGGTCTGGTGGGCAGCAGCGCGGCTTACGCCTTGCAGTGCGGCGGGGCCGTCAGTCACCTGTGCCTGATTGACGCCAACAAGGACGCGGCCCTCGGTCACGCCACCGAACTGCTGCACGGCGCTTGCCTGACCAGCGACCAGCGCATCACGGCCGGCGATTACGACGACATCCCGACGAGCAATATCGTCGTCATCACCGCTGGACTGCGCCGCAAGCCCGACGAAAGCCGGCTCGACCTCATCAACCGCAACGTCGATCTCTTCCTGGGCATTCTCGATCAGGTCAAGGCAGCCGGGTTGAAGGAAAGCTCGTATCTCGTCGTCGTCAGCAATCCGGTCGATGTGCTGACCTATCTGGCAGTCCAGCGTTGCGGGCTGCCCTGGCAGCGCGTGCTCGGCCTGGGCACGGTCCTCGATACCGTCCGCTTCCGCAGCTACCTGGCCCGCGCCCTGCAAGTCCCGCCGACGCAGGTGCAGGCGACCATCCTCGGCGAGCACGGCGACAGCATGGTGCCGATCTGGTCGGGCGCAACGGTGAGTGGCCTGCCGCTTGACCAGTGGCCCGGCTTTACCCCCAAACTCGCTGCGGACGTTTTCGACGAAACCAAGAAGGCCGGCGCCACGGTCATCAAGCTCAAGGGCGGCTCCAGCTTCGCGGTTGGTTTGTCGATTCGAGAAGTGGTGGAATCGCTGGCGCTCGACCGCCGCCGGGTGCTGCCCGTCTCCACGCTGCAACAGGGCCAGTACGGCAACCGCGACGTTTGCCTGTCGGTGCCCACGGTCGTGGGTTGCGGCGGCGCTCGTCAGCAGTTCGAACTGCCGCTGACGCCCAAGGAAAAGACGGGTATCCAGAACTCTGGACGAGTGCTGCGCGAGACCATCGAGCAGGTGCAGCAGCGACTGGCCAAGGGCGGCGCATCGGGGCCTTCTGCAACGAAGAGCGAGGCGTCTGCGACTGGCAGCAGCCGCATAATCCCGCGTGCAGCCTGGGCAAAAAAATGACGAATGGGCAACCGAGAATCGAGAACCGAGAATGAAAAGGCAATGATGGGAGTTGCTCTCGGTCTCGGAGGTCAGGCCATGAAAGGCGACGACCTTGCTAACCGGCTTCTCGATTTCGCCGTTCGGGTCATTCGGTTAATTGATGCTTTGCCGAAAACGGCTGTCGGCAAACAAGTGGGCGGTCAGTTGATTCGCGCGGGGACTTCAGCGGGAGCGAATTACGAAGAGGCTCGCGGCGCGGAGAGCCGGGCCGATTTCGTGCATAAGCTCGGTGTTTCCTGGAAGGAAATCCGCGAAGCGTGGTACTGGCTCCGGCTCATTCATCGCGCTGAGTTAGTCAAGCCGGATCGCGTCGAGCAATTGGTGCAGGAAGCCGGTGAACTGTGCGCGATCCTGGGTCAGTCGCACCTGACCGCCAAGAAAGGGCACGGCAAGGAAACGCCCACTGATTCTTGAATTCCGGTTCTCGGTTCTCGATTCTCGGTTTCCCATTCGTCATTTTTCTTCTGGACCGCGCTATGTCCGCCAAGACGCTAGACCAAAAGCTCGCCCGCATCCACGCCGATCCGCACCATTGCAAGGACTTCATCCTCGCGGACGCCAAGGACGCGGACATGGCGCTGGCCATTGGCGCGCCCGGCAAGTCTCCCGAAGCGCATAGCGGCGAAGTGCGGGCGCGGAGTTTGAGCGAGTTCCGCGACGTCATCGTGCAGATCGTCGAGCAGAAGTTGGTCGATGTCATGCTGATGGCGGCTAGCACCTCGGAAGTGCTGTCGCTGCATCGGCGCATCTTCGATAACAGCCCGGTGACGCCCGCCGTCCGCGCCAACGACACGACGGACATCCACATCATCCGGGGCAGCAAGTATCCGACCTCGCCGTCGCTGCCGTTCCGCACCGCCACGCTGGATCATATCCAGTGCGGTCATCTGGATTGCACCCCGGAAGAACGGCTGCGCGGCCCGAACCTGGGGCTGTACAGCATCACGTTCAACAACGACACGATGCTCGACCGCCAGGCGCTGGAGGAATACAAGCAGTTCCGCATCGAGGCCGAGCGCAAGGGCTTTCGCCACTTCCTGGAAGTGTTCGACCCGAACCAGCCGGAAGCCGTCGAAGCCAGCAAGGTGCCGGAGTTCATCAACGACGCCATCGTCCGCACGCTGGGCGGCGTGACGGCTGCGGGCCGGCCGGCGTTCCTGAAAATGGTCTACCACGGCCCGAAGGCGATGGAAGAGTTGGTCCATTACGATCCGCACCTGGTGGTCGGCATCCTCGGCGGCTCGGCGGGCACCACTTACGACGCTTTCAAGCTGCTGAGTGAAGCCAGGAAGTACGGCGCGCGGGTGGCGCTCTTCGGCCGGAAGATCAACAACGCCGAGAACCAGTTCGCCTTCATCCGCTTCCTGCGGTTGATCGCCGACGGCGAGATCAGCGCTGAGGAAGCGGTGAAAGCCTATCACGGCGTCTTACAGCAGCTGGGCATCAAGCCGTACCGCTCGTTGCAGGATGACATGGTGCTGCAAACCAACGTGATGAGCTACGGCGGCAGCGGCCCGACGATCAGCGTGCCCGCCTCCGCGCCGGCCGCGGCGGCGAAGCACGCTTGCGCTTGTAATGGCCAGGCCGGAAAGAAGGCCGGTCACGGAGAGTGCGCTTGCCCCGAAAAGCCGCTCGCGGCTTCGCCTGCTAAACCGCAAGCGGTCAATGGGAACGGCCAGCCCGATTTCGCCAAGATGTCCGCGGCGCAGAAGGTCGCCTATCAAAAAGCGAAATGGGACCGCATCCTCGGGTAGAAATCACCCATCGGTCCAACCGTGAATGTAGATGTCGCCGTCGATCTGCTCCACGCTCCAGCGCAGCAGCCGCAGGGCATCGGCGATCCGGTCC
>JAGVLI010000358.1 GCA_020054355.1 Planctomycetales bacterium
CAGCTCGATGTGCAGCACCGGCTCGCCGCGCTGCCAGCGCCGGCCGGTGTCCCGGCCGGGCCATTCGTCTTCATCCAGGACGACGACCTCGAAATTTCGTTCGGGGCGGGACGGATCGAGTTCGCGCGGATCGAAGAAGTAGAGGCTCGCCTGCGTGGCGACCACTTTCACGGCATGGCCGTCGTCCCGGAGTCGCCGAAAGAGCTGCGGCGTCAAGATGGCCGCCACCGAGCCAGTGACACCCAGCAGCACGTTAGCCATGATGCCGCTCCCGGTGGAGTGCTGCCACCGCTTCGAGCAGACGCTGGGCCAGTTCGCGCCGAGGAACGCGCTGATATTCCCCGTTGCGTGGCCCCAGGTACGCCCAGGTTGCAGCGCCCTCCAGGGTATTGGCCGCCATCAAGTCCGCCTGGGACTGCACGCGGGACTTCTCGGCGATTTCCAGCAAGCGCTCGTCGCTAACGCCGACTTCCAGCTTGAATTTCACCAGCACGCCTTGAAAGCCCCAATCGCGACGGATCAGATCGACCAGCTTCGGCGTCCGCACCAGGCGAAGCCAGAGTTCCTCCGAGTCGCTTTTGACCTTGCCGGCAGTCACGTCGTGCAGCCGAGGCGGAGTGCCATCCCAGACGGCATCGGCTTCGCGGAAGCCAGTCCCTTCGGCGGCGGCGAAGATGCCAGCCGCGCGGTAGTCGCTGACGGCAGCGCAATGGATGATGCCGTCCAATCGTTTCCCCTGGATGTGCTCGGCCATCAGGGTCTGCAGATTCTCGAACGTGCGATAGCGCCGCAGCGCAAAGCGCTCGGTTAGCTGGTGGTCGGCTTCGCACAGTTCCGCCACGACTTCGGGGTGCGAGGTCAGCAGCGTCACGTCGTGGCCGTGCTGGTGGGCGCGCAAGGCGATGCCGGTCCCGGTACGGCCCGTGAAGATATTGGTGATGCAGCGGACTTTGTCGATCGGCGTCTGGGTGTTGCCAGCGGTGATGAGGAGGTTCATGCTACAACTCCGTTCAGCCACGCGCCGCTGGGGAGCGCTGACAGACAGCGCCGCTTGCGGCTTCGCACGCCGCAGCGCTTGCCTCCGGCTCGCGGCTAAACGTCATTGTAGCGTTATTTCTGCACGGTCGGGGGGATCGGCGGCTTGAGGTCGATGCGGGTCAGGTGGCCGATCAGCACGTCGTTCATTTCCGGCACGGCCATTTCGAGCCGCGGCCCGATCGGGCCGGGCGCTGAGTTGGTCCGCAGCTGCTGTAAGTAGGCCAGTAGCACTTCCTTGGCCTTCGGCTCGCCGCGCAGCATCCAGTGGACCCAGGCCCAGGCTTCGCGGTACTCGCGCGGGTCCATGTCCTGGACCTTGCTGAGCTGTTCCAGCCGGGCCAGATAAGGCTGCGCTTCGTTCTTGCGCAGCATTTCCAGGTGATGGTAGTTGATGCCCTTCCAGTCGGCCGGTTGTTCGTAGTATTCGGCCAGCCCTTCGTCGAGCCAGAGCGGCACGTCCTTGAGAACGCTGTGCAACAGGGCATGGGTCAATTCGTGGCGCAGGTCCTGCTGGATGCGGTCGCCCCAGTAAGTGTAGACCAGCAACTCGTCGCCGGTGCCCACACTCCTCGGCTGGGCGACGAAGAACGCCCGCCGCTTCGGCAGGTCCGGATAGCGCATCTTCATGAAGCGCTCGTAGCGGTCGCGGTCCTCGAAGAGATAGACGTAGATCAGCGTGTTGGCGCTGGGCAACTCCAGTTCCTTGTGGACCTGGTCGCGCATCTTTTCCAGGTCCTTGAAGAGCGGCAGCTCGGGCTTCAGCTCGAAGTCGGACAGGAAGACGAACTGCGAGACGCGCAGCGAGTGCTTGGTCGGGGCCGCCAGCTTGGGTTCCTTGACGACTTCCGGCTTCACGGGCACCGTCGGGCCGAAGGGACCGAAGTTGAAGGAAGTGCAGCCAGTCAGCAGCAAGAGCAGCGCGCAGCCCGGCACTGCCGTCAGGAAGACGCCAGAGGTGCGAAGGCTCGGCCGAGTAATCATGATCGCGATTCCGTGGACCGTCCTGGAGCGAAGACGGAAAGGGCGGGATGATACTTTGCGAATTCAGATTTGAACAGCCGAAGTGCGAATGCGGCGCATCGTCGAGGCCAAACCCCGCCGCTTGCCTGAATGGTCAGCCGATGGGCCGGCCGACGCGCCGATTGCGCTCCAGCTTGGCTTGCGTGATCCGCTGGATTTGCCGCCACCAGCGTTTCCAGTCCTGCTTGCCGAACAGGCCCCATTGCAGATAGACGCGCAGAAAGCGCAGTTTTTCGGCGCGTGTCAGCAACGGGTTCTGACAGAAGCTGACGTGCAGCCGAGCCAGGTTGTGCAGCTTGCGCCGTTCCGACAGGCTGCCATGCCGGCTGACGCCGACCAGGTCGATGAAGGTGAGGTTTAGCCGCGAGCCGGAGGCGAGAACGGGTTTGTGGCCGGGGTCTGAGACCCCGGCTACAGCGCTCGCCTTCGGCTCGCGGCTAAACGAGTTGACCAGCAAGTTCGTCGCCTTCAAATCGCGATGGGCGAGGTTGCGGCGATGCAGCTCCAGGATCAGCCGGGCGGTTTGCTCGACGAGACGCCGCAACAGGGGAGTACGCTCGGCGTCGGGTAGCTCGGCCAGGCGCTGCACGAAGGCATGCAGGTCCAGGGCGTTTTCGACCTTCTCCATCAGCAGGTAGCCTTCGTGGCGCAGGCCATGACGACGACGGTGCAGCACCAGCAACGGCCGGGCGGTCGGCAAGTCGCGTTCGCGGAAGCCGTGGCCCATGAGCCAGGAACGCAACGCCGCCG
>JAGVLI010000412.1 GCA_020054355.1 Planctomycetales bacterium
GCTTGGCGAGCAGCGTGTGGGCATTGGCGGCGGCGTAGGCCAGCGCCGAGAGCGGCTGGACTTTCACGGGCTTGCCGACCGGCCCGAGGTACGGCCCGCCCTTGACCTTGCTCGAATCCTCGAAATTTACGCTGGCATTCGGCTTGCCCAGGGACAGCACGACGAAGCCTCGCTGGGCCAGGTGCCAGCCGTAGTCGCGGAGCTTGGTCCCCAGCCCCACGCCGGTCTGGGCGTCGTAGTAGACGACTACCACGGCGGGAAACGGCCCTTTGCCATCCGGCACCAGCAGGAAGGCATCGACCATTTCCTCGCCCAGCGCGATGCCCAGGCGGAGTTGCTCCTGCGTGATGTTATCTCGGCGGGTCGTCTTGACGGTCTCCACGCGCGGCTTCTCGATCAGCGCCGGCCACGGTCCCATCGTCTTGGTCCAGTTCGCCAGGATTTCCGCCCGACGGCGTTGCCAATCGGCGGCGGACTTGACTGGCGTGCCATCCGCGAAAAGCAGCGGCGAGCGGAACTTGCCGAGGTCCGCGCGATACTGCTCCGGCGGCTGGAAGTGGGCGGCCAACTCTTGCGGCACTTTGGCTTGACCGACCTTGGCCCCTCCCAGGATTTTCTTCAGCGTCGGCTCGTAGGCATCCGCCAGTCGCTGATAACCCAGGTCCGTGGCGTGGGCGCCGTCCACCGTCGCTTCGCCGTCGTCGCCATAGAACTTCTCGCCCGGCAAGTAGTGCAGGCCCTCCACACCGTCCGCGACCAGCTTGTCGAAAGCCTTGCGGAAGGCGGCGCGGCGTTCCAGGGAACGCTGTCGGAGGTCGGTCACCAAGAAGGCATGGCCATAGGTCGGGTCTTCCGCCAGCATGATGGGCGTCTTCGGCCGGGCCTTCCGCAAGGTGCGGACCAGCGGTTCGGTGCGCTCCGCCACTTCCTGCGTGCTCATGTTCGACAGGCATTCGATCACATAAACCGCCGGATCGAGTTCCGCCAGCAGCTGGGCCATCTCCGGGTCCATCTTGCCGTTGCCCGAGAAGCCGAGATTGATGACCGGCCGGTTGAAGCGCCGACCGAGAATGGCCGCGTGGGCCATGCCGGGCCGCGACGCGCAGCCGCCCTGCGTGATCGAGGTGCCGTAGAAGACAATGGGCTTCTGGTGATCGACTGGCCGCGGCTCGGCCTTGGCCAGGCTTTGTTCCTTGGCGATGCCGATTTCCACGGAAGTGACGCCGTTGTAGAGCGGCAGATACAGCAGAAACTCCCGCTTGCCGGCTGGCAAGCCGCCGACGAGCTGCGCCTGCTGGTTCGCGCCCTTGGCCGTGGGACGGCCCGCCCCGACCCAGCGCCATTGCCCGTCATGCCTGACGTAGAGATCGAGTCCGCTCACGCCGGTCGCCGGCATGTGCGGCATGGCCAGGCTTTCCGAAGTCACGGTCCAGCGGGCCTGAATCGCGGTCGCTTCCGTCACGAAGCGGACGGCCATGCCCGCGGAATGACGGCTCAGGTTCCAGACTGGAGGACGAACCATGCCGTCGGCCTTGCCCGGCAGCCGGTCGAATGGAGACTTGGTGTCCTGCCAGCCCTGGCCTTCGACACCGAGCGCACGGATGTCGTACCAGAGGATCGGGGCCTTGGCGTCGGCCTTGGCTTTCGCCGGATCGAGCACCTCCGCAGCGCCGCCGGTCAAGGCGGCCAGTAAGATCAGCAGGCCAGTTCCGACCATGAGCTGTCGCATGAGAACCTCCGGTGCAGGCCACACGGGATGAACAACTGCCGCACAGTGTACGGCAGCCATTGGCCCGTGCCTACGGTCTGTTCATCGGTTCTGCTTTGGCATGATTCCGGCTATGATGAGCTGCACTCGACCGTGTCAGTCTTTTGTAGGGTCCGCTGTGCGGACCAGTTTTCACCGAGGACTGGTCCGCACAGCGGACCCTACCCGGAGCTGCGTTCGACCGCGTCAGGAGACGATGCCATGAAGCGTGTATTGGCAGTGCTGGGGATTGCCGCCGGGGCCGCGCTTTGCGCCTGGCTACTGCTGGAAACTCGCAAGCCCACGGTGCCGACCATGACGACCGAAAAGCAGTCGTTCACATTGACCCAGGAGCAGGCATCGGGATTCGTCCGCCTGGCGCTCAAGGGCATCCAGCGCGAGTTTCCGTACAAGCCCGATCACGTCATCAACGATGCCGCCGATATGAAACCGCCGCGCGAAATGCACCCGGCCTTCTACGGCTGCTTCGACTGGCATTCGTCCGTGCATGGCCACTGGATGCTGATACGCCTGCTGCGTCTGTATCCGGAATTGCCCGAAGGTCCGCGAATCCGCAAGATTCTCGCCGAGCATTTGACGGAGAAAAACCTCGAGACCGAAGCGGCCTATTTCAAGCAGCCGAACCGTCAATCGTTCGAGCGGACCTACGGCTGGGCCTGGTCGCTGAAGCTGGCCGAGGAGCTGCACACCTGGGACGATGCCGAGGCCAGGCAGTGGTCGAAGAACTTGCAGCCGCTCGTGGCGGTCATCGTCACGCGCTATCGGGATTTCCTGCCGAAGCAGACCTATCCGATCCGCACCGGCGTGCATCCGAATACGGCTTTTGGCCTGGCGTTTGCCCTGGACTACGCGCGTAGCGTCGGCAACCAGCCCTTGCGCGAGGTGCTCGAAGAACGCACCCGCACTTACTTCGCGAAGGACGCTGACTACCCGGCAGCCTGGGAGCCGGGTGGCGAGGACTTCTTTTCGCCAAGCCTGATGGAAGCGGACCTGATGCGGCGTTTGCTGCCAGCCGGTGAGTTTCAAGCCTGGCTCGAGCGCTTTTTGCCCGGCCTGGCGAAAGGCGAACCGAGAGCCTTGCTCGCGCCGGCGACCGTCGCCGACCGTAGCGATGGGAAAATCGTCCACCTGGACGGTCTGAACCTCAGCCGGGCCTGGTGCATGCGCAGCATCGCGGCGGCGCTGCCCACGAACGATCCTCGCCGTCCGGTCTTGACGGCAGCCGCCAATCGCCATGCCGAGGCGACTTTGCCCCACATCGCCAGCGGCGATTACGCCGGCGAGCACTGGCTGGCGTCGTTCGCCGTCTACATGCTCGCAACTCCAAGTCCCCAGTGATGCCCGTTCGCGGCTTCGCACGCCACCGCTTGCGGTTTAGCACGCCGCTTGACCATCGTATATTGGAATGATGGACGCGCCGCACGACGAAACCACTGCCTACCACGAAGCCGGCCATGCGGTGATCGCCCTGGCGTTGGGGCGGCCCGTGGCCAACGTCAGTATTCTGCCGGATCGAAAATTCCTGGGGATGTGCCAGTTCCAGAAGCCCGTGTTCCGGCCGACGGAAGACTGGCTGGAGCGGGAAATCCTCATCGCC